>NZ_JBEYIX010000026.1:0-73660 GCF_040636055.1 Micromonospora sp. NPDC006766
GCTTCGAGGTGGAAAAGTTCGTCAAGTCGGTCGAGTTCGTCATCACCGCGATGGACATCTCGATCTGCTTCGCCGACTTTCCGACGCCCAAGATCGGCGAGACCACCCGCGCCTACCGGCAGCTCGGCATCGGGTACGCCAACCTGGGCGCGCTGCTGATGGCCTCCGGCCTGCCGTACGACTCGGAGCAGGGCAGGGAGGTCGCCGCAGCGATTACCTCGCTGATGACCGGCACGGCGTACCGCCGCTCGGCCGAGCTGGCCGGCATCGTCGGCGCGTACGACGGCTACGCCCGCAACGCCGAGCCGCACAAGCGGGTTATGCGCAAGCACGCCGCGGCCAACGACGCGATCAAGCCGACCGGCACCGTGGCCACCGCCATCCAGCGGGAAGCCACCAAGCAGTGGACCCTCGGCAACAAGGTCGGCGACAAGTTCGGCTGGCGCAACTCCCAGGCCAGCGTGCTCGCGCCCACCGGCACCATCGGCCTGATGATGGACTGCGACACCACCGGTGTCGAGCCGGACCTGGCCCTGGTCAAGTTCAAGAAGCTGGTCGGCGGCGGCTCGATGCAGATCGTCAACCAGACCGTGCCGCGCGCCCTGCGTAGCCTCGGCTACCCCGAGGAGCAGGTCGAGGCGATCGTCGAGCACATCGCCGACCACGGCCACGTGGTCGATGCCCCCGGCCTCAAGCCGGAGCACTACTCGGTCTTCGACTGCGCCATGGGCGAGCGGTCCATCGCGCCGATGGGTCACGTGCGGATGATGGCGGCCGTCCAGCCGTTCATCTCCGGCGCGATCTCCAAGACGGTCAACATGCCGGAGCAGGCGACCGTCGAGGACGTCGAGAAGATCTACTTCGAGGGCTGGAAGCTCGGCCTCAAGGCCCTGGCGATCTACCGGGACAACTGCAAGGTCGGCCAGCCGCTGTCCGTGGCCAAGCCGAACAAGGCGGTGGAGCCGGCCCCGGCCGCCGAGGTGGAGAAGGTCGTCGAGAAGGTCGTCGAGTACCGGCCGGTGCGTAAGCGCCTGCCGAAGAAGCGCCCCTCGGAGACGATCTCCTTCTCGGTCGGCGGCGCCGAGGGCTACCTCACCGCCTCGTCGTACCCGGACGACGGCCTCGGCGAGGTCTTCCTCAAGATGTCGAAGCAGGGCTCGACCCTGGCCGGCGTGATGGACGCCTTCTCGGTGGCCATCTCCATCGGTCTCCAGTACGGCGTCCCGCTGGAGACGTACGTCAGCAAGTTCACCAACATGCGCTTCGAGCCGGCCGGCATGACCGACGACCCGGACGTGCGGATGGCGGCCTCGGTGATGGACTACATCTTCCGTCGCCTGGCCCTGGACTTCCTGCCGTACGAGCGCCGGGCGGAGCTGGGCATCTTCACCGCCAAGGAGCGGGCCGCCCAGCTCGCGGCCGAGGCGGAGGCAGAGGCGAGCGGTGCGGACCTCACCGCGATGGCCGCCTCCGCCCCGGTCGCCACGCCCGAGCCGAAGGCGGTCGTCCAGCCGAAGCAGGAGGTCGCGGACGTCGCCGCAGTCAAGCCGGCGCCGTCGGTGGGCTCCAGCACCGAGCTGCTGGAGGCCGTGATCGGCAAGGCCGCCGACGCGCCGCTCTGCTTCACCTGCGGTACGAAGATGCGGCCCGCCGGTAGCTGCTACGTCTGCGAGGGCTGCGGCTCCACCAGCGGCTGTAGCTGACGCTTCACCCGTCTCGCGAGCGCGGCAGGGCTTCCTGCCGCGCTCGCGGCGTTACCGCGGGAGATGGCGTTTGCGGGGTGCTGGCGAACGGAGCGATGACATGGCTGAACACTCGATCCGGCTCCGGCCGGTCGTTGAAGAGGATCTGGCCATGTTCCGCCGATTCGCGACGGAGCCGGGGCTCATCGGTCTGGACTGGACTGGCTTCAAAGACCCGCAGGAGCCGGCGCGGCGCTATGCCGGCGCGGCCGGGTTTGTCAGTTGGGCACTTCGGGACTTCGGCGGCTTTACGAAGCACTGGGAGATTGGGACCGCGCTGCTGCCGGAGTGGCGCGGGCACGGGATCGGGTGGCGGGCACAGGCGATGCTGTGCGACTACCTGTTCACCCACACGCCGCTGCAACGCATCCAGGCGGGCACCCACCCCGAGAACATCGCCGAACAGAGATCCCTCGTGAAGGCCGGATTCCAGTTGGAGGGCGTGGTGCGAGCCTGTGAATTCCGGGACGGCCGATGGTGTGACGGCTACCTGTACAGCCGGCTGAGGAGCGACCCGTCACCCCGGTGATCTCCGGCCTTCGCGTCCTTGTTTAGTCATCCCGCCCGGGGCGGTGGGTCTGACCGACAGTGGTTCGCACGCTACCGACCTGATGTCGCAGACGACTCAACCCCCGTCGACGAGGTCGATGAATCGTTTACGACATCAGTTCTGTAGCGCCCGAGACAAAGGACACCTGGCCCTCGAAGCGAAGCGTCGCGGGAGGCCAGTTGCGCAGCCTCGCCAGCTAATCCTTCATCTCAGCGAGGAAGATCGACCAGGCCCGGCCGTCGAAGCGAAGGGTCGGCCCCGAGCGGTCCTTGCTGTCGCGGATCAGGATGCTCTCGTCTAGGACGGTCACCTCGACGCAGGCGCCGCCGTTGTTGTCGCTGCGGCTGGACTTGCGCCAGACCAGGCGATCCGAGGCCTCCATGACCACCCCCAGGTCTGTTACCGCTTCATGTCGTCCGCCATCCGCAGGATGAGCTTGCGCGACTCTACCGGCCCGAGAGCGGCAGCTCGGAGTCGGTCCCACAGCCGAGTGTAGGCCCGCACGGAGTCCGGCCGGTCGCGAGGTGAAGCAGCTGACTGCGCATCGTCGCTGCGTCTCCGATGCTTCGGCGCAACGCCGATTCGCTGAGGATGAAGTTGACGTCGGGCCCGCCGTCCTGCTGAAGGATTGCCTGTCGCTCCAGGCGCACGGCGACCTGCCGGTCTGCGTCCTCAGGGGACAGCCGCGGATGTGTGGTGGCATTCATGGCGCGGATGTAGGGCTCGATCTGGAGGATGCCGGGGATTACCTCGGGCTGGTACCAGCGGATCTCGGAGGCGTCGCCCTCCAAGTCGAGGTACTGGCGGAACCAGTCGGGCACCGCATTACGGTATGTGCTCCATCGGCCGCGTTGGCGTCCGGCCCGGGCGAGTTCCCGCAACGGTTCAGCGTCCTCGCGCCTGATGCCGTACAGGTCGAGCAGTAGGTCCAGGTCTGTCAGCTTGATGCCTGACTGCCCGAGTTCGAGGCGACTGATCTTGCTCGCTGCGGCATCGATGACGGCGGCAGCCTCGTCCTGAGTCTTGCCGGCACTCTCGCGGGCACGCTTGAGCGCGAGCCCGAGCCGCCGCCGCTGGATCGTCGGGTTGACCATCGGCTGATGACCGAGCCCCATGTCAACCAGATCCTGTCGGTGGACGGCCTGCCGTGACGACGCACGGTCCCGTTCTGCCCGTGTGGAGCTGCGGCGGCTGCGGAGCGCCGTGGCCCTGTGAGACCCGACGCAAGGAGCTGCGGGCCGAGTTCGAAGGCGCGCGGGTGTCGCTGGCCATCTACATGGGGTCCTATTTCGTGTCGGCCGCCGAGGACCTGACCTGGCTGCCGGCCGGCCTGCTGCACCGGCGGTTCCTGGGGTGGATCCGGTGAGCGTGATCCGGCGGGGCGACGAAAGGTTCCACTACAGCGACGGCTCGCACAAGTGGATCCCTCCCGACCCAGACTTCGACCAGGGAGTCTGGGGACGCGATGGTCCGCCAGCATCAGAGCCAGCACCTCGAGGAGATCTCGCGGCGACGCAGGTCTCGCCCACCGAGCAAGGGCAGCGAATGATGTCGATGCTCACATCAACACGAGGCAGGCGAAAGCGCGCAAGGTTCATAGACTGCGGTCATGGTGATCTCGCCGCCAGTCGTCGAGGAGTTCGGTAGGGAACTCGTGGCGCTCGGCTGGGTCGACGGGCTTCTCGTCGCGGGATCGTTGGCGACCGGCGACTACCTTCCCGGCGTCAGCGATCTCGACCTGGTCGCGCTGGTCGACGGCCCGGTCGACGCGGCCCGGCAGGCCACGCTCGCAGCTCTGCACCGTCGCCTCGACGCCGGCACCGGCGCGGGTCTGAACCTCGGCTGCGTCTACGTCGACACCACGGCGATTGACGCCGTTCAGGTGCGGCATCCGACCTGGACCCACGGGCAGCTCGTCCAGCGCATCCTCTCCGGGATCACCCGGGCCGAGCTGGTGCGCCACGGGTACGCGATCTTCGGCCCCGAGCCCCGCGACGTCTTCCCGCCGATGAGCGCCGACGACGTACGCGCCGCGGCCCACGCTGAGCTCACCGGCTACTGGGCCTGGGCCGCCCGGAGGCCATGGCTGTGGCTGAATCCCACGATCGCGGATCTCGGTCTCACCTCGATGGCCCGGGGCCGCCACGCGTTGCGCAACGGTGCTCTGCTCACCAAGACCGAAGCCATCCGGCAGGCCGACGCGCCGGCCTGGCTGATCGATCAACTCGCCGCCAGACGCCGAGGGGAGAGCGTCTCCTCGCCCCGGCTCCGCGCCGCCCTGATCGCCTGGCGCGACGCCCGTCGGACCGTCGCCCGGGCACGAAAGGATTTTGATCGATGACGACTGCGGCCAGCTATGCGAGGTTCGGCGCCCGTGAGGCGCACGGGGTGTCACCCGCGTACGAGCGGCTGGCCCTGGCGGTGTCCGCCGACGACGAACTGCTCGCCCTGATCGAGGCGCTCCCTCCGGCCAAGCGGCAGCCGAACCTGCTGTTCGGCGTGGTCCGCCTCCTCGGCGGCCCGGTCGAGGACCCGGCCGCCTTCCGTGCCTACACCCTGGCGAACTGGCCGGCGATCGCGGCGGAGATGCGTACCCGGTCGACCCAGACCAACGAGCCCGGCCGGTGCGCCGTGCTCCTGCCGGTGCTGGCCGCGCTGCCGCAGCCGCTCGCGCTGCTGGAGGTCGGCGCGTCCGCGGGCCTGTGCCTCTACCCCGACCGGTACGCCTACCGGTACGGCGAGCACCTGCTCGGCACCGGCGAGCCGGTCCTCGACTGCGTGGCCGCCGGGGCACCGCTGCCGAATCGCCGGCCCGAGGTGGTGTGGCAGGCCGGCCTGAATTTGAACCCGCTCGACGTGACCGACCCGGCGGACCTCGCCTGGCTGGACGCGCTCATCTGGCCCGAGCACGCGCACCGTCGTACCCGGTTGCGGGCGGCGGCGGCGGTCGCGGCGGCTGACCCGCCGCTGCTGGTCCGGGGCGACGTGGTCGACGACCTGCCGGCGCTGGCCGCGCGGGCACCGGCCGGCGCAACCCTGGTGGTGTTCCACACCTCGGTGCTCTATCTGGTGCCATCGCCGCGCCGCGCCGCGTTCGCCGAGGTGGTACGCGGGCTGCCCGGCCACTGGATCGCGAACGAGGACCAGGAGGTGCTGCGCTACGACGCGCTGCCGGAGCCGCCGGCCGAGGCGCACCACAACGTGCTCGCGCTCGACGGAAAGCCGCTCGCCTGGACCCGTGGGCACGGTCAGGCCATCACCTGGTTCGCGTAGCCCTTCACCACGGTCTCCGTCCGGGCCTCCGAGGGGGCCACCGGGCAGCTAAAGATCACGTACGATCCGACCCGGCGCGTACGACCAGCGGTGAGGGTGGCTATGGCGATCAATGACTACGGGATCCGCGAGGCCAGGGCCAGCGCTCGCGTCGCGGTGGCCGCCACCGTTGTCCTGACGCTCACCAGCGGCTGTACTTTTTACCAACCAAAGGCCGACCGGGCGGCACCTCGATCCACGGCAGCCGCGGCGGCACCGCCGGACGCGCCCGCCACGCTGCCCTGGGTATCAGCGATGGTGGCCCGCAACGGCACCGACATCACGGTGTACAGCGGCCCGGGCGACGCTCGGTGCAAGGAACTTTGGCAACCCCGGGCCACGATCACCGAGCAGGACGCCGGCCGGGTGGTCATCGCGGTGCAGGCTCGCATTGTGGACGCCACGGACTGCGCCGCCAGCGGTCGTGCGGTTCCCGTCGCCGCGCCGCCGCAGCCCCAGCCGCACGACGGCCGGCCGATCCGCGATGCCGCCACCGGCTCGACCCCGCCGATCTACTTTGAGCGTGACCTGCCGGACCTGGGTTCGGACAAGCGGTGGAGCCCGTTCTCGTCACATTGGATGTCAACCGAGCAGAGCTGGCATCAGGGCTACAACGGCCCTGGGGGCTCGGTGCTGCTCCTGAGCGCCCAGCCTACCGCCGGAGTGGTTCTACCCGCCGCTGTCACGACATCCCCGATCGGCTCGCGTCAGGGCACCATCACCGGTGCCGCGGGAAAATCATGGACCGTGTGGTGGGAGGTCGGGGAGGTGACCTACTCGCTGAGACTGGAGCCACCCGAGGGTGGCACGTTCACGCTGAAGCAGTTCAAGCAGGAAATCGCCCGCCTCCGCTGGCCCTAGCCGCGCTTCGCGTGCGGGTCGCGACGGGCGTGACCGGCGACTAGGGTCGACCGTCGTGATCGAACCGACCTGGCTGACCGAGACCCGCGCCGCGTACGACACGGTCGCTGTAAACTACGCGCGGCTGATACCCGACGTGTGGCCCGCCGGGCGTACCCGGAGCTGCGTTTCGAGGTCGGTTCGATGACCGAGCTGGCGCTGCCCGATGCCGGGCTGGCCGGGCTCGTCGCCTGGTACTCGATCATCCACCTGCCACCGGAGCCGCTGCCCGTTGTATTCGCCGAGTTTCGCCGGGTGCTCGCTCCCGGTGGGCACCTGCTGCTCGCGGTCAAGGCCGGCGACCGCCGGATCCGCCTTGAGCAGGCGTACGGCCACACCGTCTCGTACGACGTGCACTGGCTGCCGCCCGACCGCCTCGCCGATCAGCTGGTCGAGGCCGGGCTGACCGTGCAGGCCACGCTGGTCCGCGAGCCGATCGGCGCCGAGAAGGGACCGCAGGCGTTCCTGCTGGCCACCCGACCGGACGGGAGCGTGGAACAGTGACCGTCGCGCTGTTCACCCTCGGCGGGACGATCGCCATGGCCGGGGCCACGGGCCAGGGCGTGGTGAACCGGCTCACGGGGGCCGAGCTGACCGCCGCCGTACCGGGGCTCGCCGACATTCCGCTCGACGTCCATGACGTGCAGGCGGTGCCGAGCGCCGCCCTGACGTACCAGCAGGTCCTCGATCTTGTGGACGCGGCCGGCGCGGCGGTGGCCGCCGGGGCGACCGGCGCGGTGGTCACCCAGGGCACCGACAGCCTGGAGGAGACGGCGTTCCTGGCCGACCTGGTCTGGCCGCACGCGGCGCCGCTGGTGGTCACCGGCGCGATGCGCAACCCCACGCTCGCCGGCCCGGACGGCCCGGCCAACCTGCTCGCCGCCGCCCGGGTCGCCGCCGCGCCGGCCGCGCGCGACCTCGGCGTGCTGGTCGCGTTCAACGACGAGATCCACGCCGCCCGCTTCGTCCGCAAGACCCACAGCACCAGTACGGCCACCTTCGCCTCGCCGAACGCCGGCCCGCTCGGCCACGTGATCGAAGCAGAGGTACGCCTGCTCACCCGGCCGCCCCGCCGCGCCCCGCTGCCGCCGGTGGACGCCGACCGGCTCGCCGCCACTCGGGTGGCGCTGCACACCGTCACCCTCGACGACGACGTGGCGCTGCTAAACGCGCTCGCCGGCAACCTGGACGGGCTGGTGGTGGCCGGCTTCGGGGTGGGGCACGTGCCGCCGGCCTTCGCCCCGGTGCTCGGCGCGCTGGCCGAGCGGATGCCGGTGGTGCTCGCCTCGCGTACCGGCGCCGGGTCGGTGCTGCGGCACACGTACGGGGCGGTCGGCTCGGAGACCGACCTGCTCCGGCGGGGGCTGGTCTGGGGTGGCCTGCTCGACCCGTACAAGGCGAAGGTCCTGCTCCGGCTGCTGGTGGCCGCCGGCGCCACCACCGCCGACATCCATGCCGCCTTCCACCGGTACGGCTGATCCCGCCTCGGGCGAGGGCGTTAATAGGGGCCCCTGCTATGCCGGAGGCGTTAGCAGGGGCCCCTCCTTACACTCGCACGGTGAGTGGAGAGCGACGACCCCTGGCGGATCGGCCGTTGACCGAGCCGCATCCGTCTCGGTTGTCGCTCGGGCATCCGGGTCGGGAGCGGATCCTGGCCGTCCATGCGGCGGCGCTGGCCGCGGGGGAGGCCGGCTACCTCGACCCGGAGAGCGGGCTCTTCGTGCTCACCGCCGGGTTCCTGGCCCGTCGGGGCACCTGCTGCGGGCGAGGTTGCCGGCACTGTCCGTACGTGGACGAGTGATGACTTCCCTCGCACGCCGGCAACCCCGTACGGTGTCCGACGGACGGTCGGCGGGGGACCCGCCGTCGAGGGTGGAGGGATGAGCGTGGACGCCCGGATCTGGCTCGCCGCTGCGGCCGTACTGCTGACCGCCGGCTGTTCAGCGGAGACCCCGCCGGTGGCGTTGCCGACGGTGGCACCGGTGCCGGTCGAGGTGGTCGCGGCGTCGTCGGGCGGCGCCTGCCGGCTGCTCGACTTCGGGGTGATCGCCGAGCACACCGGCACGCGGTTCGACGTGGCCGCCGCCGTGGATCGGGGCGACACCCACACCTGCGTGCTCCGCGCCGGGGCCGCTCTCCTGCCGGAGTTGACGCTCAGCGTCACCGAGACGTCCATCGACGCGCCGGGTTTCACCCAGGACGTGCTGCCCAGGGGCGCCACGAAGGTCAACAAGCTGGGGAAGATCGCCTACCGGCAGCACCTGCCCAAGAGCGGCAAGGCCGGCCCGGTGGCCGAGGTGGGCTGGCTCGCCACCGAGGGCCGGCTGGCCACCCTGCGCTGGACCTGTTCACACGGGTCGGACGCGGCGGAGGCCGAGAAGATTGCCGGCAAGCTGGTCAACCTGGCCAAGGTGGTGGACACCCGCCAGCTGTGACTGGCGGGGCCGGCGCGCGGCCCTGACCGGTGGTCAGTGGGCCGCGACGAACACCCGGGAGGCCACCTCGCGGGGCAGCCGGATGCGGTCGCCGGAGCGGTCGATGGAGACGGCGTCCCGCTCCTGCGCCACGGTCACCGTGGCGCCCGGGTCGACGCCCGCCGCGTGCAGCTGCCGCAGCACGTCCGCGTTGGTCTGCACGCTCTCACAGATCCGCCGCACCACGACCGGGCCGGACAGGCCGGGGAATGCCAGGTTGCGCTCGCCCTCCACCGACTCGGTCTCGGGCTGCCCGGGCTCGCCCAGCTCTTCCAGGCCGGGGATCGGGTTGCCGTACGGCGAGCGGGTCGGGCGGTTGAGCAGCTCGTAGACCCGCTTCTCTACCGCGTGGCTCATCACGTGCTCCCACCGGCAGGCCTCCTCGTGGGCCTCCTCGTAGGGCATCCCGATCACGTTGACCAGCAGCAGCTCGGCCAGTCGATGCTTGCGCATGACCGAGACTGCGTTGCCGCGCCCGCGCGGGGTGAGCGACAGGTGTCGATCACCCTCGACGGTGAGCAGGCCGTCGCGCTCCATCCGGGCGACGGTCTGGCTGACGGTGGGACCGCTCTGCCGCAGCCGCTCCGCGATGCGGGCACGCAGCGGCGGCACCCCCTCCTCTTCCAGCTCGAGGATGGTGCGCAGGTACATTTCGGTCGTATCGACCAGGTCATGCTTCACGTCACGGCCTCCCGGTGGTCGATGCTACCCCGGACCCCCGACACCCGGCCGCCGCCGAATCGCGGTGTCGCTGCCCGGATGGTGTTGACTAGACCGCATGTCCGGAACCGTTGACCTGCTGATCGAGCCCGACCAGCTCGCCGCCGAGCTCGACCGCGCCGACCCGCCCACCCTGCTCGACGTCCGCTGGCGGCTCGCCGGGTCGCCCGGCCGGGACGACTATGTCGCCGGTCACCTGCCGGGCGCCGTCTTCGTCGACCTGGACACCGAGCTGTGCGGCCGGCCGGGCGCCGCCGGCCGGCATCCGCTGCCCGACCCCGCCGCGCTGCAGGCCGCGCTGCGCGCCGCCGGGGTCCGCACCGGTCACCCCGTGGTGGTGTACGACGGCGGCGACGGCATGTCCGCCGCTCGGGCCTGGTGGACGCTGCGCTGGGCCGGCCACCGGGCGGTCCGGGTGCTGCACGGCGGCTTCCCCGCCTGGGTCGCCGCCGGGCTGCCGGTCTCCACCTCGGCACCCACCCCGGTGCCCGGGGACGTGACCGTCACACCGGGTGAGCTGCCGGTGCTCGACGCGGGGGAGGCCGCCCGACTGGCCGCCGCCGACGCCGGGGTGCTGCTCGACGTGCGGGCCGCCCCGCGCTTCCGGGGCGAGACCGAGCCGATCGACCCGGTCGCCGGGCACGTGCCGGGCGCGGTCAACCTGCCCGCGCCGGAGTACGTCACCGACGGACGGTTCCCCGCCGCCGAGGCGCTGCGCCGGCGGTTCGCCGACGCGGGGGTCGCCGAGGACGAGCCGGTCGGGGCGTACTGCGGCTCGGGGGTGACCGCCGCGCAGGCGATCCTGGCGCTGCACCTCGCCGGCCGCCCGGACGCCGCCCTGTACGTGGGCTCGTGGAGCGACTGGGTGGCCGACCCGGACCGTCCGGTCGCCACCGACGGAACGCCCGGCCACTGACCGGCGCATGGCCTGAGCGAGCGCCGGCGAGCGTGCGACCATGGCGCCATGGCCGACGACACGGTGGTGGTGTGGGACGAGGCCCTGCTCGCCTACGACCTGGGTGACCATCCACTCGACCCGGTCCGGGTCGAGCTGACCATGGCGCTCGCCCGCGAGCTGGGCGTGCTGGACCGGCCCGGGGTCCGGCTGGTCAAGCCGGAGCCGGCCGACGACGGCCTGCTGGCCCGGGTGCACGACCCGCGCTACCTGGACGCGGTGCGGGCCGCGCCCCAGGACCCGCTCTTCGCCGGCTTCGGGCTGGGCACCTCGGACAATCCCGTCTTCGACGGCATGCACGAGTCCAGCGCGCTCATCGCCGGGGCGAGCGCGGCCGCCGCCGAGGCGGTGTGGCGGGGGGAGGCTCGCCGCGCGGTCAACGTGGCCGGCGGGCTGCACCACGCCATGCCGGCCCGGGCCGCCGGGTTCTGCGTCTACAACGACCCCGCGGTGGCCATCGCCCGCCTGCTCGATCTGGGTGCGGAGCGGATCGCGTACGTGGACGTGGACGTGCACCACGGCGACGGCGTGCAGGAGATCTTCTACCACGACCCGCGGGTGCTCACGGTCAGCCTGCACGAGACCCCGCTCGCGCTCTTCCCCGGCACCGGGTTCCCCGACGAGACCGGCGGGCCGGGCGCGGAGGGCAGCGCGGTCAACGTTCCGCTGCCGCCGGGCGTGGACGACGCCGGCTGGCAGCGCGCGTTCCACGCCGTCGTGCCGTCGGTGCTGCGGGCGTTCCGGCCCCAACTGCTGGTCACCCAGTGCGGGGCGGACGGCCACCGGCTCGACCCGCTCGCGGACCTGCACCTGTCCGTGGATGGGCAGCGGGCCACTTATCTGGCGCTGCGGGCGCTCGCCGACGAGCTCTGTGACGGCCGCTGGGTGGCCCTCGGTGGCGGTGGATACGCGCTGGTCGAGGTGGTGCCCCGGGCCTGGACGCACCTGCTCGCCGTGGCCACCGGCGAGCCGATCGAGCCGGTGACGCTCACCCCGCCCGCCTGGCGGGAGTTGGCCGCCAGTCGGCGGCCCGGCCACGAGGTGCCGCTGCGGATGACCGACGACGTCGACCCGTCGTACCAGCCGTGGCAGCCGGGCGGCGAGCCGGATCCGGTGGGCCGGGCGATCGCGGCCACCCGCCGGGCGGTGTTCCCGCTGCTCGGGCTCGATCCGCACGATCCCCGGGACTGATCGGGCGGCAGGGGAGGACCGACCGGTGACCACCGTCGAGCAACCGGTGGACGTTCTGCTCAGCGACGGCACGACCGTCCAGCTGCGGCAGATCCGTCCCGCCGACGCCCCGGCGATCGTGGCCATGCACGCGCGCTTCTCCGAGCGCACCCGGTACCTGCGCTACTTCTCGCCGTACCCGCGCATCCCGGAGCGGGACCTGCAGCGGTTCGTCAACGTCGACCATCGGGACCGGGAGGCGTTCGTGGTGCTGGCCGGCGACCGGATCGTCGCCGTCGGCCGCTACGAGCGGCTCGGCCCCGGCTCCCCGGAGGCCGAGGTGGCCTTCGTGGTGGAGGACGCCTACCAGGGCCGGGGGATCGGCTCGGTGCTGCTGGAACACCTGGCCGACGCGGCCCGCCGGTTCGGCATCGTGCACTTCGTCGCCGAGGTGCTCCCGGCCAACGGGGCGATGCTGCGGGTCTTCTCCGACTTCGGCTACCAGGTCCAACGCCAGTACGCCGACGGCGTGGTGCACCTGAACTTCCCGATCGCCCCCACCGAGGCGACCCTGGCGGTGCAGCGCGGTCGGGAGCACCGCACCGAGGCCCGCTCGATCGCCCGGCTGCTCGCCCCGCGCGGCATCGCCGTGTACGGGGCCAGCACCACCGGGCAGGGCGTCGGCGCGGCCCTGCTGGGGCACCTGCGCGACGGCGGGTTCACCGGCGCGATCGTCCCGGTGCACCCGAGCGCGGCGATCGTGGCCGGGCTGCCCGCGTACCCGTCGGCGGCCGGCGCCGGGATCGACGTCGACCTGGCGGTGGTGGCGGTCGCACCCGAGGCGGTGCCCGAGGTGGTCGCCGACGCCGCGCGGGCCGGCGCGCACGGCCTGGCGGTGATCTCGGCCGGCTTCGCCGAGTCGGGGGCGGCGGGGGCGGCTGTCCAGCGGGCCCTGGTCCGGGCGGCCCACCTGGCGGGCATGCGGGTGATCGGCCCGAACTGCCTGGGCATCGCCAACACCGACCCGGCGGTACGCCTCAACGCCACCCTCGCCCCGGTGCTGCCGGCCCCGGGCCGGGTCGGCATCTTCAGCCAGTCCGGCGCGTTCGGGGTGGCCCTGCTCGCCGAGGCGTCCCGCCGTGGGCTCGGCCTGTCCAGCTTCGTCTCCGCCGGCAACCGGGCCGACGTCTCCGGCAACGACCTGCTGCAGTATTGGCAGGACGACCCGGGCACCGACGTCATCGCGCTCTACCTGGAGACCTTCGGCAACCCGCGCAAGTTCGCCCGGCTGGCCCGGCGGATCGGCCGGAGCAAGCCGATCGTCGCGCTCGCCTCGTTGGCCCGCCCGCCCGGGCTCGGCGCCGGGCCGGCGCTGGACGCCGCGGCGGTCAGCGCGCTCTTCGCCCAGTCCGGGGTGATCCGGGTGGACACCGTGGCCGAACTGCTCGACGTGGGCGTCCTCCTGGCCCACCAGCCGCTGCCGGCCGGCCGTCGGGTCGCCGTGGTCGGCAACTCCTCGGCGCTGACCGGGTTGGCGGCCACCGCCTGCGCCGCCCAGGGCCTCACCGTCGCCGACGGCTCTCCCCACGACGTCGGCCCCCGGGCCGGCGCCGTCGAGTACGCCGCCGCGCTCGCCGCTTCCGCCGCCGACGAGCGGGTGGACGCCGTGGTGGCCGTCTTCGCGCCGCCGCTGCCCGGCCAGCTCACCGATTCGGAGGCCGACTTCACCGCTGCCCTGCCCGACGCGGCGGCCGTCGGCAAGCCGGTGGTGGCGACCTTCCTCGCCGGCCGGGTGCCCGTCGGGGTGCCGGCGTACCCGAGCGTGGAGGAGGCGGTGCGGGCGCTCGCCCGGGTCACCACGTACGCCGACTGGCTGCGCCGCCCGCCGGGCGTGCTGCCCGAGCTGGGCCGGGTGGACCGGGCGGCCGGCCAGGCCGCGTTGCGGGCCGACCGCCCGGATCCGGCGGGGCTGCTGCGGGCTTACGGGATCGACATGGTGGAGTCGGCGCCGGCGTGTTCGGCCGAAGCGGCGGTGGTGGCGGCCGAGCGGCTTGGCTGGCCGGTCGCCCTCAAGGCCGCCGCCCCCGGGCTGCGGCACCGGCTCGACCTCGGCGCGGTCCGGCTCAACCTGGCCGACCCGGCCGCGCTGCGCCGGGCGTACGCCGAGCTGGCCCCGGTCTTCGGCACGGACGTGCTGATCCAGCCGATGGTTCCGCCGGGTGTGGCCTGCGTGGTGGAGCTGGTGGAGGATCCGGCGTTCGGGCCGGTGGTCGGGTTCGGCCTGGGCGGCGTGGCGACCGAGCTGCTCGGCGACCGGGCCTGGCGGGCGGTGCCGTTGACCGACCGGGACGCCGCCGAGCTGGTCGACGAGCCGCGGGCCGCGCCGCTGCTGCGCGGCCATCGGGGTGCCGCGCCGGTGGATCGGGCGGCCCTGATCGATCTGCTGCTGCGGGTCGGGCGGCTCGCCGACGAGCAGCCCCGGGTCCGCTCGCTCACCCTCAACCCGGTGCTGGCACGCCCGGACGGTATCTCGGTCCTGCACGCAGGAGTCCGCACCGGCGTCGAAACGCCCCGCCCCGACACCGGCCCCCGCCGGCTGTAAGCAGGGGCCCCTTGTTAACGCCTACGGCATAGCAGGGGGCCCCTATTAACACCCGGGTGGATTCAGCAGGCGTACGCCTCCAGGCGGTTCGCCCGCTCCGGGGCGCGCAGCTTCAGCAGGGTCACCTTCTCGATCTGCCGGATCCGCTCCCGGGACAGGCCGAACTCCCGGCCCACCTCGTCGAGGGTGCGCTGCCGGCCGTCGTCCAGGCCGAACCGCAGCCGGATCACCGCCTGCTCCCGCTGGGAGAGGGTGGCCAGCACGATGCGTACCTCGTTGCGCAGCTCGCCGTTGGCGGCGGCGTCGCTCGGGTCCTCCCGTGGGTCCACCGCGGCGACGAAGTCACCGAGCGCGCTCTCGCCGTCGTCGCCGACCGCCTGGTCCAGGCTCACCGGCTCCCGGTCGTACGAGATCAGCTCGATGACCTGGAACTCGGGGACCGCCAGCGCCTGCGCCACCTCGGCGACGGTGGGCTCGCGGCCCAGCGCGACGGACAGCTCGCGGCGGACCCGGACCATCCGGTTGACCTGCTCGACCATGTGTACGGGGATGCGGATGGTGCGGGCCTGGTCGGCCATGGCGCGGGTGATGGCCTGGCGGATCCACCAGGTGGCGTAGGTGGAGAACTTGTAGCCCTTGGTGTAGTCGAACTTCTCGACCGCGCGGATCAGGCCGAGGTTGCCCTCCTGGATCAGGTCGAGGAAGGCCATGCCGCGACCGGTGTAGCGCTTCGCGATGCTCACCACCAGGCGCAGGTTCGCCTCCAGCAGGTGGTCCTTGGCGGCGCGGCCCTCGGCCACGATCAGCTCCAGGTCGGTACGCAGCGCGGCGGAGACCGGAGTGCAGGTGGAGAGCTTCTCCTCGGCGAAGAGGCCGGCCTCGATCCGCTTGCTCAGCTCGACCTCCTGAGAGGCAGTGAGCAGCTTGGTGCGGCCGATGCCGTTCAGATACGCCCGGACCAGATCGGTGGAGACACCACGCTCGTCGGTGGCGTCCAGGTCGGCCAGGATGGCGTCCTGGTCGGTCGGAACTGCGGTGCCGAGCTCGGCGCCGATGGTGGTAGCCGGGCGGTTCTGGTGTTCGATCATCTGAAGGGCCATTTCATTCTCTCCCCGTGTCCTTCGTGCCGCGTACCGGCTCCGTGGCGTGCCCCAGCGGTGCCGGTAAGAACAAGCTTGGCGGTCGGGACGTGAAACGGGAGTGAGGCGATCGGGGAACCGACAGGAATACGTGCGGAACAGCCGATGTCGCCGGTCGGACCCGGTTACCGTGCCAGCGGTGGCCAGCCGGGTTTGCCCAGCTCAGGGGAGTGGGGGACAAGATGGTCTTCAAGCGGCTCAGGCAGGCGTTGGGGGTGGGCGGCCCGGCGGTGGAGACGGTGCTCGTCAGCCCCGATTGCCGCCCCGGTGGCCACCTGGAGGGCCACATCCAGGTCGTCGCCGGGGACCAGTCGGTAGACCTGACCTCCGTCGCGCTCGGCCTGGTCACCTGGGTCGAGGTGGAGAGCGGCGACTCGGCGTACGACACCACGCAGGAATTCGGTCACCAGCAGGTGGCGGGCACGTTCCGGTTGGACCCGGGGCAGCGGTACGACGTGCCATTCCGGGTCGAGGTGCCCTGGGAGATGCCGCTGACCGAACTGTTCGGCCAACGCCTGAGTGGCGTGACGGTGGGGCTGCGGGCCGAGCTGAAGGTGGCCCGGGCGGTCGACCAGGCCGACCTGGTACCGGTGGCGGTGCATCCGCTGCCCGCTCAGGAACGGCTGCTGGCGGCGCTGTTGCGGCTGGGTTTCCGGTGTGCCCGGGCCGGCGTCGAACGCGGGCACCTCTACGGCGTGCACCAGACGCTGCCGTTCTACCAGCAGATCGAGTTCCTTCCGTCGCCCCGGTACGCCCGCGTGATCAAACAGTTGGAGGTCATCTTCGTGACCGACCCCGACCGGATGCGCGTGGTGCTGGAGCTGGACAGGCGGGCCGCCCGGTTCACGGGCCGCGACGTGTTCGCCCGCTTCACCGTCGACCACGCCACGGTGGACCAAACCGACTGGCCCGCCCAGCTAACCACCTGGCTCCCCCACCCCACCCCCACCCCATTCCGCCCCCAGGCCGGTTGATCATGAGGTTGGCGGCGGCCACGGAGATCAAACCGACCGCCAACCTCATGATCAACCGGTGGGGGCGGGGTGGGGGTTAGAGGTTCAGGAGGAGGGTGCGGGGGCCTGCGTTGATGCTTTCGACCAGCATGTGGGCGCGGAAGCGGCCGGTCTCGACCGTCGCGCCGCGTTGCCGTAGGGCTTCCACCACGGCGGTTACCAGGGGTTCGGCCTTCTCCGCGGGGGCGGCGGCGGTCCAGCTCGGCCGGCGGCCCTTGCGGGCGTCGCCGTAGAGGGTGAACTGGCTGACCAGCAGGATCGGCGCCCCGGTGTCGGCGGCGCTCTTCTCGTCGTCGAGGATGCGCAGCTCGTGGATCTTGCGGGCCATGGTGGCCGCCACCTGCGGGGTGTCGGCGTGGGTCACCCCGAGCAGCACCAGCAGACCGTTCCCGATCTCGCCGACCACCTCGTCGTCGACCGTCACGCTGGCCCGGCTGACCGTCTGCACCACCGCCCGCATCAGTCCACCACCGGCTCGACGATGCCCCGCTCGACCAGGTGGGCAACGATCGGGCCGGCCGCCTCGGCCAGCTCGTCCGGGGCGACGTCGTGGGCGGCGGCGAGCAGGGCGAGCTGGTCGCGCAGCGGCAGTCGGCCGTCCGCGCCGCCGACCAGGGTGAGCACCAGCGGGTCGATCTCCTCCGTCCAGCGCAGCCCGTGCGGCATGGCGAGGACCTGCCGGTCCACCGCCCAGCCCTCGTCGCCCATCGTCGCCTCCTGCCGCAGCTGAAGCCCCTCGGCGGCCCGGTAGCGCGCGGCCAGCAGCCCGTCGGTGTCGCGGGCCCGCAGCCAGTCCTGCCGGTCGAACCACTCGGCGATCCGGTCACCCATCGGCGGTTCCACCCGCTGCCGCAGGTCCTCCACCCGGACGACGGGCTGGTCGTGGCCCGCGCGGCGCAGCGAGACGATGCCGAAGCCGATCGCCTCCACCCGGTGCGCGTCGAACCAGTCCAGCCAGGCCGCCATCCGCTGCGGGTCGGCCGTCTCCCCGACATCGGTCAGCCACAGGTTGACGTACGCCATCGGGTCGGCCACCTCGCGCTGGATCACCCAGGCGTCCAGCCCGGTGCCGGCGAACCAGCCGGCCACCCGCTCGTCCCACTCCTCGCCGGCGACGTGCACCCAGTTGGCCAGGTACTGCATCGTGCCGCCTGCGGTGAGCAGGTGCGGGGCGGCGGCGGCCAGCTCGGCGCCGATCGCGTCGCCGACCCGGCCCGAGTCCCGGTAGACGTGCGTGGTGGTGCCGGGGCCGACCACGAACGGCGGGTTGCTGACCACCAGGTCGAAGCGGCGCCCGGCGACCGGGGCGACCAGGTCGCCGCGGAGCAGCTCCCAGTCCTGTCCGTTGAGCGCGGCGGTGGTGGCGGCGAAACGCAGCGCCCGTTCGGAGACGTCGGTCGCGGTCACCCGTCGGGCGT
Organism: Micromonospora sp. NPDC006766; assembly: GCF_040636055.1. Taxonomy (NCBI): domain Bacteria; kingdom Bacillati; phylum Actinomycetota; class Actinomycetes; order Micromonosporales; family Micromonosporaceae; genus Micromonospora; species Micromonospora sp. NPDC006766. The sequence goes on from NZ_JBEYIX010000026.1 coordinate 17,996, forward strand.
GGGTGGACAGGTGCAGGGCCTGGACACCGGAGCCGGTGCCCAGGTCCAGCGCGGTCTGCACCGGGCGGCGGACGGCGGCGCCGATCAGGGTCTGGGTTGCCCCGCCGATGCCGAGCACGTGCTCGCTGTGCAGCGGCTTTCCGGGCCGGGCGCTGGCCGGCACGTCGGCGAGCACCCACCACTCGTCGCCGTACGGCTCGAGGTCGACGCCGGCGCGTAGCCCGTCGGCGTACCGTTCGACGATTCCACCGTCGACGGCCTCCTCGACCGTCAGCGGGGCGAGCGCGGCGGCAACTGTCGCCTCCGGCTCGGTCTGGTCGCAGATGAAGACCCGGATCAGCGTGGCGAGCGGGTCGCGGTCCTCGGTGGCGCGCAGTGCGGCGCGGAAGTCGTTGCGGGCCACCCCACCGGTGGCCTGCGGACCGAGCCGGTCGGCGATGCCGTTGGCGGTGAAGCGCGCCCGGGTCAGCGCGGTCCGCAGCGCGTCGACGCCGGCGGGGGAGAGCAGCATGTCTTGACGATCCACATCGCCATCCTGCCCTCCCAGGGCCGGCGATCGGCCGGCACCCGTGACTTCCATAGCGCAACCTTCATCCATTTGCTGTGATCTCTTTTCATCAACTTCGATCTCTGGCTACCATCTCCCACAACATCCGCCGATGGGGTGCCCGGTGGCCACGAGCCCGGGCGTGCCCAGTAGGGAGCCAGACGATGTCCCACGTGTCCGTGCCCCGGCGTGCGTTGCGCGCGCTCGCCGTTGCGGCAACCGCCGCTGCCCTTTCCGCCGCCGTCTCGACCCCCGCCCTCGCCGCCCCCACCGGCGACATCCGCTACGCCTCCTCGCCCGACGCCATCAGCGGCAGCTACCTGGTGGTGCTCAAGACCGACGTCGTGGGTTCCGCCAACAGCCTCAGCGCCCGCACGGCGGTCCCGGGCCGCGCCAACGGCCTCGCCAAGCGCTACGGCGGCACGGTCGGCACGGTCTGGAGCTCCGCGCTGACCGGTTACAGCGCGAAGATGAGCACCAACCAGGCCCGTCGGCTCGCCGCCGACCCCTCGGTGGCGTACGTCGAGCAGGACCGGGTGATCACCACCCAGGCCACCCAGACCGGCGCGACGTGGGGGATTGACCGGATCGATCAGCGCAACCTGCCGTTGAACAGCACCTACACCTACCCGAACACGGCCAGCAACGTGCGGGCGTACATCATCGACACCGGCATCCGGATCACGCACAGCGACTTCGGTGGCCGGGCGAGCTGGGGCACCAACACCGTGGACAGCAACAACACCGACTGCAACGGCCACGGTACGCACGTCGCCGGCACGGTCGGCGGCACGAAGTACGGCGTGGCCAAGGGCGTACGCCTGATCGCGGTCAAGGTGCTCAACTGCTCCGGCAGCGGTAGCACCACCGGCGTGGTGAACGGCGTCAACTGGGTCACCTCGAACGCGGTCAAGCCGGCCGTGGCCAACATGAGCCTCGGCGGCGGCGTCAGCACCACCCTCGACAACGCGGTGGCCAACTCGATCGCCTCCGGCGTGACGTACGCCATCGCGGGCGGCAACGACAACGCCAACGCCTGCAACAACTCCCCGGCCCGGGTCTCTACCGCGATCACCGTCGGCGCCACCACCAGCACCGACGCCCGTGCCTCGTACTCCAACTACGGCACCTGCCTGGACATCTTCGCGCCGGGCTCGTCGATCACGTCGGACTGGAACACCAGCGACAGCGCCACCAACTCGATCAGCGGCACCTCGATGGCCACGCCGCACGTGGCCGGCGCGGCGGCGCTCGTGCTCGGCACCTACCCGTCGTACACGCCGGCACAGGTGAAGAGCTACCTCACCAGCAACGCCACCAGCGGCGTGGTGAGCGGCGCCGGCACCGGCTCGCCGAATCGGCTGCTCTTCGTCGTCAACTGACGACCCGCACCGCACGCGGCCCGGTGGACCCCCTCCACCGGGCCGCGTCGCGCGGCACGGGGAGTCGGCGCGGCGGGCGGCGACCGGACCGGCAGGATGAAGGCATGACGCTCTCCCTGCCCATCGCCGCCGAGGCCAACGAGTTGCTGGCGCGCAGCCCGCTGGCGCTGCTGCTCGGCATGGTGCTCGACCAGCAGGTGCCGATGGAGAAGGCATTCTCCTCGCCGTACGTCCTCACCCAGCGGCTCGGCCACGAGCCGGACGCCCGGGAACTGGCCGGGTACGCCCCGGAGGCCCTGGTCGAGCTCTTCGCCCAGCCGCCGGCCCTGCACCGGTTCCCCAAGGCCATGGCGGCCCGCGTCCAGGAGGTGTGCCGGGTCCTGGTCGAGCGGTACGACGGCGACGCGGCCGGGCTCTGGTCCGACGTCACCGATGGCCGCGAGCTGCTGCGCCGGGTCGGTGAGCTGCCCGGCTTCGGCCGGCAGAAGGCGCAGATCTTCGTCGCCCTGCTCGGCAAGCGGTTCGGCATCACCCCGGACGGCTGGCGGGAGGCTGCGGGCGGCTACGGCGACGCCGAGGCGTACCGCTCGGTGGCCGACGTGACCGATCCGGAGTCGCTGCGCCGGGTGCGGGAGTACAAGCAGCGGATGAAGGCGGAGGCGAAGGCCGCGAAGGCCTGACGCAACCCGCGCGCCGCCCCCGAGCAGCACCCGCCGCCGAGCTGAGCGCCATGGCGGCCCCGGTGATTCATCCACGTCATCAACCTGGTAGGGAAGCAAGGGGCAATCGGGTTTCCACGCGCAGCTGAAGCGGGCGCCCTGGTTGCGGCGAATTTCGCCGATCAACGGGCGCGGGTGTCAGGATGAGGCGTAACCCCTCGAGGAGGCCCGTGGTGAAGCGTCAGGAGTACCAGCCGATCCTGATCACCGACGCCTCGCGCAGCCAGGACGACCAGCTCAACAGCCGGCAGAAGCGCTACGTGCTGATGATGGGCATCCGGGTCGCGTGCCTGGTGGTCGGTGCGATCCTGGTCGGCGCGAAGGCACCCCTGCTCTGGCTCTGGCTGCCGCTGTGTGGCGTCGGGATGGTGCTCATCCCGTGGTTGGCGGTGCTGCTGGCCAATGATCGTCCGCCGAAGGAGCAGCACCGGCTAGCCAACAAACTCCACCCCCGCCACCGTGACGAGCCCTCACCCGCGGCGCTCCCCGCCGAGGAGCAACCCCACAAGGTCATCGACGCCGAACCCTGACCCCCGCCGCGGTCTTGCACTCTGTGTCCGGATTACCACCACCGCTGAACCGGATCCCGGCCGGGCCGGGCCGGGCGACCAGCAGTTTGTCCGACCGGGGGAGGCCGTGCGAGACGACGTGCTCTCCAGTGCGACGACTGGACGCCCGTCACGCAGGGCATCGGCCACCTCGATGCCGAGACTGATGTGAAAGTTGGTCACGTCCGTCACGTTGCGGGCCGTCGCCGGCCGGCCTCCGGTGGACCGGCTCCGGCGGACCTGCAAAACTAAAAGGTCGGAGGTGCAAACGTGAGCACACAGGTTCTTGAGCGTCCCGAGGTGAAGGACGCCGATACCGGTCCCGAGATGTTCCACTACGTCCGCAAGGACAAGATCGCTGAGAGTGCGGTCATGGGTACGTACGTCGTCGCGCTGTGCGGGGAGACGTTCCCGGTGACCAAGGCCGCCAAGCCGGGTTCGCCGGTCTGCCCGAAGTGCAAGGAGATCTACGACTCCTGGCGCGAGTGACCCCGGGCGGCCCCGCCGCCCACCCGCGTACCCTTCGCCGGTGACCACCTCCACCGCCCTGCTCGTCGCCGACCTCACCGGTGTCGCGGTCTTCGCCGCCTCCGGCGCCTCCGCGGCGGTGGCCAAGCGGCTCGACCTCTTCGGGGTGGTCTTCGTCGGCGTCGTCGCCGCGCTCGGCGGTGGGATCTTCCGTGACCTGGCCATCGGCGAGGTCCCGCCGCTGGCCTTCGCCGACTGGCGGTACGCGGTCACCGCGGCGGCGACCGCCGTCGCTGTCTTCTGGCTGCATCCGCAGCTCGCCCGCCTGCGCACCACCGTGCTGGTGCTCGACGCGGCCGGTCTCGGCCTGTTCACCGTCACCGGCACGCTCAAGGCCCTCGACGCCCACGTCCCGCCGGTCGGCGCCTGCATGATCGGCATGCTCACCGCGATCGGCGGCGGCCTGGGCCGGGACCTGCTCACCGGGGAGATCCCGGTGGTGCTGCGCCGGGAGATCTACGCGCTCGCGGCGCTCGCCGGATCGATCCTGGTGGCGCTGCTGTCGGCGTACGGACAGGCGCACACGGGCGGGTTGACCCTCGCGGTCGTCCTTGTCGTCGCGGTGCGGCTGGTCGCGCTGCGGCGGCGCTGGTCCGCGCCGGTCGCCGCGCTGCGTCCGCCCCGCACCGGCACCCGCGGTCCGCAGAGCTGAGCCGTGCGGCGGCGGAATCGGCGCATGTGACCAGCGTGGCGTCGAGTGGCGAGAAGGGCTCCCACTGGCTATCCGCGGAGCCGGGCAAGGGACCGAGAATTCGCTGCTAAGGCGGATACTCGTGTACCACCCACCTTGACGCAGGGGCACGCAAACCGGTGATAGCCTCGGCGGTGCCGGTTGAGGAAACTCGACCGGTCTACCGCCGGGCTGGCGGGATGTGAAGCCTGTGGAGGCCAGGTAAGACCTCGGCCTGGGTTCGTCCCGGGGGGCACTCGCCGATGAAGCAGGAAGATCCGCCCCGCGAGGGGAGGAATCCCCCGCCTTCAGGCGGGTGGAGGAGGTCAAGCTGAGTCGGCCTTCGCGGTACGGATACGCGAGGGCCTTTTCATGGGCGGCGGCACCCGCTGCGCCCGCCGCCGTTCGAAAGCGGAGAGGAGCTACGGGTGGCACCGCGGTTGCCGGCGCTCGACACGTTCCCGCCCCTGCGGGCCTGGCAACGCAAGGCGATGGTGGACTACCTGCGTCGCCGTAGCGACGACTTCACCGCGGTCGCCACGCCCGGCGCCGGCAAGACCACCTTCGCCCTGCGGATCGCCGCCGAGTTGCTGAACGACGGCACGGTCGAGGCGGTCACCGTGGTCGCCCCGACCGAGCACCTCAAGACCCAGTGGGCGCAGTCCGCCGCCCGGGTCGGCATCCAGCTCGACGCCGCCTTCCGCAACGCCGACCTGCACTCCTCCGCCGACTTCCACGGCGCCGTGGTCACGTACGCCCAGGTCGGCATGGCGCCGCAGGTGCACCGGCGGCGTACCATGACCCGGCGCACGCTGGTCATCCTCGACGAGATCCACCACGCCGGCGACTCCCGTACCTGGGGCGACGGTGTCAAGGCGGCGTTCGAACCCGCGGTACGCCGACTGATGCTCACCGGCACGCCGTTCCGCTCCGACGACAACCCGATCCCGTTCGTCACCTACGAGCGGGGCGGTGACGGGCTGCTGCGTTCCCGCGCCGACTCGGTCTACGGCTACTCGGACGCGTTGCGCGACAACGTGGTCCGGCCAGTGCTCTTCCTGGCGTACTCCGGGGAGACCCGGTGGCGCACCAACGCCGGCGAGGAGTTGGCGGCGCGGCTGGGCGAACCCATGACCCAGGATCTCGTCGCGCAGGCGTGGCGGACCGCCCTGGACCCGGCTGGCGACTGGATGCCGCAGGTGCTGCGGGCCGCCGACGCCCGACTGACCGTGCTACGCAACGCCGGCATGCCCGACGCGGGCGGCCTGGTGATCGCCAGCGACCAGCAGGCCGCCCGCTCGTACGCGAAGCTGCTCGAGCAGGTGACTGGCGAGAAGGCGGCGGTGGTGCTTTCCGACGATCAGGGCGCGTCCGGGCGGATCGCAACGTTCGGGGCGTCGGAGCAGCGCTGGCTGGTCGCGGTGCGGATGGTCTCCGAGGGGGTCGACATCCCCCGGCTCGCGGTCGGCGTCTATGCGACCAGCGCCAGCACACCGCTGTACTTCGCGCAGGCGATCGGCCGGTTCGTCCGGGCGCGGCGGCCCGGGGAAACCGCCTCGGTCTTCCTGCCCAGCGTGCCGCACCTGCTCGGGCTGGCCAGTGAGATGGAGGCCGAGCGGGACCATGTGCTCGGCAAACCGAAGGACTCCGACGGCTTCGACGACGATCTGCTGGAGCGCGCCCAGCGGGACGACCAGGCCAGCGGCGAGCTGGAGCAGCGGTTCGCGGCGCTGTCCGCGACCGCCGAGCTGGACCAGGTGATCTTCGATGGGGCGTCGTTCGGCACCGCCGCCCAGGCCGGCACCCCGGAGGAGGAGGAATACCTCGGCCTACCCGGGCTGCTCACCGCCGACCAGGTCGCGATGCTGCTGAGCAAGCGGCAGGCCGATCAGTTGGCCGCACAGCGGCGCAGGGCCGCCCAGCGGGCCGCTGAGCCGGCCGCTGAGGCTCCGGCGTCGGTGCCGCCACCGATGAGCGCCGCCCAGCGGCGGGTGGCGCTCCGGCGGCAGCTGAACGCGTTGGTGGCTGCCCGGCACCACCGCACCGGACAGCCGCACGGCAAGATTCATGCCGAGCTGCGTCGGATCTGTGGGGGCCCGCCGAGCGCCCAGGCCACCATCGAGCAGCTCGAGGAGCGCATCGCCACCGTCCAGACCCTCTGAGACGGAAGGAAGGGCCCCTTCTTGACGCCTGGCGTAGAGAAGGGGCCCCTATTAACACGCGGGTCGGAGAACGCGTGAGTCGGCGCGCGCCAGGAATGGATGTGAGAAGCCGGCCGGAGGCACCCTTCAGGGGCCTCCGGCCGGCTATGTCACGGTTGGGTAGTTGCGGACTCAGTTCGCCATCAGGTCCGCGCCACGCCAGGTGAACTCGGGGTCCGCCGCGTAGCGCACGGTGATCTTGACGAGATCCTCCGCGTACTTGTTCGCGTGGTGTCCACAGAACACCAGCTCACTCCCACCCGCCAGAGTAATCCGGAGCTTGCCGGCAGCATTGCAGCGGTCGCACCGTTCATCGGCGGCCGGGGGGCTCACCGTCTCGGGCGGCGGCGTGAGGGTCGGGGTCATCGCCTTCCTCCTCTGGTCGTCACCGATGAACAATCTCTTGGGTCGTTGCTCACCTATCGTGCAACACCCATCTCGGGCCCTGCCTTCCCTGTGTGCCCGCGAGGGACCGAGGTCACACCTGGCGTGGAGGACAGTGTGCCGTGCACCAAGGGTGCCACGTCAACGATCACAGACAGGCAGTCGATCGATCGCCGGAGAATGTTCTACGGCTGGTGATCAAAGCGACACGTCTGGTTGACGTGTGCGGTCAGTCAAGGTAGTCGCGGAGCACCTGCGAACGCGACGGGTGTCGCAACTTGGACATGGTCTTGGATTCGATCTGCCGGATGCGCTCTCGGGTCACGCCGTACACCTGGCCGATCTCGTCCAGGGTGCGGGGCTGACCGTCGGTGAGGCCGAAGCGGAGGCGTACGACGCCCGCCTCGCGCTCGGAGAGCGTCTGGAGAACCTGCTGGAGCTGGTCCTGGAGCAGCGAGAACGAGACCGCGTCGACCGCGACCACGGCCTCCGAGTCTTCGATGAAGTCACCGAGCTGGCTGTCTCCCTCGTCACCGATGGTCTGGTCGAGCGAGATGGGCTCCCGGGCGTACTGCTGGATCTCCAGCACCTTTTCGGGCGTGATGTCCATCTCCTTGGCCAGCTCCTCCGGGGTGGGCTCGCGGCCCAGGTCCTGGAGCAGCTCGCGCTGGATCCGGCCGAGCTTGTTGATCACCTCGACCATGTGCACCGGGATGCGGATGGTGCGGGCCTGGTCGGCCATGGCGCGGGTGATGGCCTGGCGGATCCACCAGGTGGCGTAGGTGGAGAACTTGTAGCCCTTGGTGTAGTCGAACTTCTCGACCGCGCGGATCAGGCCGAGGTTGCCCTCCTGGATCAGGTCGAGGAAGGCCATGCCGCGACCGGTGTAGCGCTTGGCCAGCGAGACGACCAGCCGAAGGTTCGCCTCCAGCAGGTGGTTCTTGGCCCGCTCGCCGTCTCGGGAGATCCAGAGCAGGTCTCGCTGCATGTCCCGGGTGAGCTTTTCCTCGCCCTCCTCGGCGGCACGCAGCCGCTCGGCGGCGTAGAGGCCGGCCTCGATCCGCTTGGCGAGCTCGACCTCCTGCTCCGCGTTGAGCAGCGGCACCTTGCCGATCTGCTTGAGGTAGGCCCGGACGGAGTCGGCGGACGCGGTCAGCTCAGCGTCACGACGCGCCTGCTTGAGCGCCTCGGACTCCTCGTCGTCCCACTCGAAGTCGTTGTCGTTGGCAGAGTTGGCCGCGTCGGTCTCGGCGGCCTGGGTCAGCTCGGCCGGCTCGTCGACGACCACGTCCTCGATCTCGGCGGCCAGCTCCTCCGGGTCGATGTCGCCCTCGGGACCCTCGCCCTTGCCAGCGGCCTTCGTCGGCTTCGCCCCGGCGGCCTTCGCGGCCACCGTCGCCTTGGTGGCCCGGGTCGTCTTGGTGGCCTTCGCCGGGGCGGCGGCCTTGGCGGCCACCTCGGCGGTGGTGCCGGCGGCCTTGCGCGCGGTCGCCTTCCGCGGGGCGGGAGCCGTGGCCTCCTCGGCGGCCGGCGCCTGCTTCGGCGCGGGCGGGGCGGCCTTCTTGGTGGTCTTGGCGGTGGTGGCCCGGGAGGCGGGTGTGGCGGACCGGGCGGCGGCCACCCGGCGGCGGGTGGAGGCGGAGCCGTCCACGATCACCGTCACCCCCGCCTCGGAGAGCGCACGCAGGATCTTCTTGGCCTGGGCCGGGGTCACCTCAGCGGACTCGACGGTGCGCGCGAGCTGGGCCGACGTGAGCTGGCCGCCGGCGCTCTGCGCGTGGGCGATCAGGGTGTCGGTGAGCGAGCGAACGTCGGCGCCGGTCTGGCGGGGTTCTGTCACGAAGACCTTCCGGAGGCGAAGAGCGAGCACGGCCGGTTCGTCCGGCGCAGCACGCCGTGCCGGGCGATGTCGTTGAGGGCCCCCGTGTCCCGGACCGGCTGGTCGGTGGTGGTCCGTGGCGCGTGGGCAGGCTGAATTGTAACGCCGTCTGCGGCGATCATTCGGCACCGCTCGGTGGACCCGCGCTGTGGACCACCGATTGGGCGCAGATGTGGACTTTGTAAGGATGATACCCGCGGGCGATCCGACCAGCCCGATCGTGCGGGAAGGGGACGAACATGATCCGCTCGGTGCCCACGCCGCGAGAGCTGCTGGAGATCGCCGTCACGGTGGCTCGGAACGCGGCGGCCACCGCGCACCGGATGCGGGCCGAGGGAGTCTCCGTGGCCGCGACCAAGAGCACCGTCACCGACGTGGTCACCGCCGCGGACCGGGCCGTGGAACGGCAGGTGCTGGACGCTCTGCGGGCGATTCGGCCCGAGGACGCGGTGTTGGGCGAGGAGTACGGCGCGGGAGAGACCGGCCCGGCCGCCGACGGTGGGGTGCGGTGGATCGTCGACCCGATCGACGGCACCGTCAACTACCTCTACGGGCTGCCGTACTGCGCGGTTTCCCTCGCCGCGGAGGTGGCCGGCGAGGTGGTGGTCGGGGTGGTGCGCAACATCACCACCGGCGAGGAGTGGACGGCCACCGCGGGCGGTGGCGCCTGGCGCGACGGGCAGCGGCTGCAGTGCTCGGCCGAGACCGACCTCGGGCAGGCGTTGGTCGCCACCGGGTTCGGCTACGACGCCGGCCGTCGAGCCCACCAGGCTCGGGTGGTCGCGGAGCTGATCCCGCACGTCCGGGACATCCGCCGGATGGGCGCTGCGGCGCTGGACCTGTGCCTGGCCGCGGAGGGGCGGGTGGACGCCTACTACGAGAAGGGGTTGGCCGCCTGGGATCTGGCCGCCGGCGGGCTGGTCGCGCGCGAGGCCGGGCTGGTGGTGACCGGGCTGGCCGGTCGGCCGGCCGGGCCGGACCTGGTGATCGCCGTGCCGCCGGGGCTCTTTGAGCCGCTGCACACCCGGCTCGCCGCACTGGACGCCTCCGGCGGCCCGTGACCGGTGGGGCCCGGGTCGCCGGAGGCGCGTGACCAGGTCTGGGACGGCGCTTATTTGTCGGCCGGCGCAGGGCAGGTGCCGGGCGGCGCTACGGGCGAGCCGAGGTCGCCGAGGGACTGATTGACCTCGGTAGTGGTGGCCAGCTGCTGGAAACCGCCGCCCAGGACCACGTCGACCATGTCGTCCTTGCGGTTGATGTCGAAGACCGGCTTGGCCTCGTTGAGGAAGTAGGCACGGAGCAGGTGCGCGGAGCCGACGCCCTTGGGGCCGTACCGCAGCTCCGCGACCCCATTGACAGCCTTGGCGTTGTCCACCTTCTTGACCTGGAACTTGCGGTTGCGGAAGTCGTCCGCGATGCTGCCGGCCAGGCCGGGCTGGCCGCTGCCGTTGAGGACGTTGATCTTGACGTCCTTCTGCTCGTGCAGCACGACGTCCGCCAGCGGCCAGCCCTTGGGGCAGCCCCTTGCCGTGCCCGCCTTGCTCTGGGTGTCACGAAGGATCGCGACGACGACGAAGACCACGGCGAGAACCGCCAACAGACCGAAGACAACGAGTGCCCGCACTCGCGCAAAACTCATCTGGGCGCTCCCGCACAAGTGGTTGGGTGGCGGCGGCCGCTGGCGGTCGGGCCGCCCCGTCGGCCGTCGAGTACGCCGCTGAGGTTAACGGTTGTCCGGCCGTCGCGTGGAAACAGCCCGACATGCCGGCGCGCCACCGAAGGAACGGGTACTACTACCCCTATCTTCGTGTCGCCTGAGTCACATTGGGAACAACTTGGGGCGCAGGGGCGTACATCTCTGCCACGAGGGCGGTATACATGCCTCGCCCGACGGGGGGGTAAGGTTCCGCGCTCGCTGGGAAGTTTGGCTCCGGCGGGACTCGGCCCACCGGTCGTCGGGTCGGGTGACCGACACAAATGGTGGCCGGCCAGTGGAACCGAAGCACGTCCTCCGGCGTTACAACCGGAAGCGACCATATCGATATGGGAGAGTGAAACCGATGGCCACCGACTACGACGCCCCGCGTCGCGACGAGGTCGACCTCGGCGAGGACAGCCTGGAAGAGCTCAAGGCCCGACGGGTCGACTCACAGTCTGGCGCCGTGGATGTCGACGAGGCCGAGGTGGCCGAGAGCTTCGAGCTGCCCGGCGCCGACCTGGCCGACGAGGAGCTCACGGTCAAGGTGCTACCGATGCAGCAGGACGAGTTCCGGTGCGCCCGCTGCTTCCTGGTCCACCACCGCAGCCAGCTGGCGGTCGAGCGCAACGGCGAGCTGATCTGCCGCGAGTGCGTCTGACGCCCTCGCGAACCGGCGGCGGCCTCCCCGACGGGGCCGCCGCTCCTCGCCTTGCCCTGCGCGCACGGCGAGGAGCTGCTTGACTCGTACGGGCGGCTGCCGCGCCGCGTGAAGCACGGGAGGGCGGACGTGAGCGAGCGGAGCGAGCAGGCGGGTGGGCCGGGCGCTGAGTCGCCGATCGACGGCGGCGACGTCGGGCGGTCCGCTCCGGTCACTTCGGACGGCGACGCGGAACAGCTCGGCGCGACCGTCGCGGCGCTGACCGCCGACGACATCGCGCCCACCCGGCGTCGGCAGTTGCTCGCCCGGGCGGCCGGCCAGGCCCGGGCGCGTGGCCTCACCGACCTGTTCAAGCCCAAGGCCGCGCTTCGCTGGATGACCGAGGCGATCGCCGAGGTCGCTCCGCACGTGCCGGTCCGCGACCTGGCCGCGCTCCGTCGGCATTTTCCCGGCCTGAGCGACGACGAGCTGGCCGAGCGGCTGATCCGCAACGCCGCCCGGGCCACCGCCGGGGTCGGCGCGGCCGGCGGCGGGGTCGCCGCGATCGAGTGGACGGTCGCCCCGACGCTGCTCTCCGCGCCCGTGCTGCTGGCCGCCGAGACGATCGCCGTGGTCGCGATCGAGCTCAAACTGATCGGCGAGCTCTACGAGATCCACCGGGTTCCGTTGCCGACCAGCGGCACCGAGCGCGCCGTCGCGCTGGTGCAGTCCTGGGCCGGCCAGCGCGGGGTCAACCCGATGATGCCGGGGGTCGGGGTGGGCGCGACGCTCGGTGCCGCCGCCCGCCGGGAGCTGCGGGACCGCCTGCTGCGTCGATTCGGCCGGAACCTGACCAGCTTCGGGCCGTTCCTGACCGGGGCCGCCGTCGCCGGCTACCTCAACCGCCGGGCCACCCGGGCTCTCGCCGGCCAGGTCCGCAAGGATCTGCGTCGCCGGGCCCGGGCGCTGCCGCCCGCCCTGCCCTGACCGGGTTCAGCCCGCGTCGCGGGCGGCGAGGATCGCCGCGGCCAGCTCCACCGGGCGCCGCGTGCTCACCACCCAGAACGGGGTCGGGTCGGCCGGGTCGTCGAGGACCACCTGTACCGCGCCGCCGATCCACGGACGCTGCACCACGAAGGCGAGCGGGTCGGCCCCGACGCCGAGCACCTCGCGCCGGCCGGCGGTGTCCAGCGGGACGACGTCGGCGACGTGACGCGCCGGGAGATGGGCGTCGTCCACCCACAGCTCCCTGTCGCGGACCTCGACCCGGAGTCGGCTCAGCCACGCCAGCACGGCCACCGCCGCTGGGATCAGCACCGCGAACGGCAGCCAGGAACGCAGCCCCGGCGCGCCCATCCAGAGCTCGGCGGCGAGCAGCCCGGCGCAGGCGAGCCCGATCGGCCAGGCCCACCAGGGCAGCCGTAGCCGCTCCACGTACGCCGGCGGGTTGGTCGCCGACGAGGCCGGGGAGGACGGGGACGACGACAGGCTCACAGTCCGAGGGTACGGCGCACGACGGGTCGGCCAACCGGCAGGATGGCAGGGGTCACCCCCGCAAGGACCGGACGGAAGAGGAAGACCCGTGACAGACGTCGTACCCGTGCCCGTACGGCAGCTCGACCCGGAGCTGCCGCTGCCGGCGTACGCCCATCCCGGCGACGCCGGCGCGGACCTGGTGGCCGCCGCGGACGTGGAGCTGCCGCCCGGCGGGCGGGCCCTGGTGCCGACCGGCGTGGCCGTCGCGCTGCCGGAGGGGTACGTCGGGCTGGTGCACCCCCGATCGGGGCTGGCGGCCAGGCTCGGCGTGACGGTGCTCAACGCGCCCGGTACGGTCGACGCCGGCTACCGAGGTGAGATCCTGGTCAACCTGATCAATCATGATCGGGAGACGCCGGCGAAGATCAGCCGGGGCGACCGGATCGCGCAGCTCGTCGTTCAGCGGGTCGCGCGGGCCGAGTTCCAGCAGGTGGCCGAGCTGCCCGTGTCCCGGCGCGGGACCGGCGGGCACGGGTCGACCGGGGGACACGCCGGGCTGGTCCCGGCCCCGGCGGGTGACCAGACAGAAGAGGTGGCAGGGTGAGTGCGAACAGCGGAGGGTGGGCGCAGTGATCTTCTCCCGAAAGCGGGCCGGTGAGGCGCGTGACGAGCGGACCACCGAGGTCCTCGACATCGAGGACAGCGGGGAGTCGACCTCGCTGGTGCGCGGCCCCTACGACGTCTCCGAGGCGCCCGATGAACCCCGGCTCGACCTGGGCAGCCTTCAGATCCCGGCGGTGCCCGAGGTCGAGGTACGGGTGCAGGCCGACCCGCAGGGCGTGATCCAGCAGGTCGTGCTGGTATGCGGCGACAGCGCCCTGCAGCTCGGCGTCTTCGCGGCGCCCCGCTCCGAGGGCATCTGGGACGAGGTGCGTGAGGAGATCCGGCAGTCGCTGTTCAACGACGGCGCCGCCGCCCAGGAGGTCGACGGGGAGTACGGCATTGAGCTGCGCGCCCGGGTCCGCACCCCGGACGGCCTGACCGACCTGCGCTTCGTCGGCATCGACGGGCCGCGCTGGATGGTGCGCGGGGTCTACCAGGGCGTGGCCGCCACCGACCCGGCCGCGGCCGGCCCGCTGGCGCGGTGCCTCAGTGGCCTGGTGGTCGACCGGGGGCAGGAGGCCAAGCCGGTCCGCGAGCCGCTACCGCTGCGGCTGCCCCGCGAGGTGGCCGAGCAGCAGGCCGCCGAGCAGCAGGCCGCCGAGCAGCAGCCGGCACCGGGACAGCGCGAGGCCTGAGTCTTACCTGCCGGGCCCGGTCCCGTCGGTACCCGTCGACGGCGCCGGGCCCGTGGTGCGTCCGATGGCCGTCGCGGTACGCGGGTGATCTACCCCGCCCTCCCGGCCGCTCCGCAGACGGCTCGGTTCGGCGTACGCTGGCGGGACGGTTCCGGCATCCCCGGGCACGAGCCAGTGCCGGCACCGACCGGCGAGCGTGGAGAGGGTGACGCGGAGGCCATGACGACCGACGAGAGCCGGCTGTCGCTGCGGCGCCTTCTGCATCGGCTCACCGCGAGTGAGGCCGAGATCGAGGCGCAGGAGCTGCGCCGGGAGAGCGCCGAGTCCGGTGGCGTGCCGGCCGGGCAGTGCACGAGGGGCCAGGTGGTGTCGGTCGCCGGGCGGCTGCGTACGGTGGTCTACACGCCCCGGACCAACCTGCCCACCCTGGAGGCGGACCTCTACGACGGCAGCGACGTGGTCACCCTCATCTGGCTGGGCCGGCGGCACATCGCCGGCATCGAGCCGGGCCGGCACCTCACCGCCCGTGGCCGAGTGGCCGTCCGGGACCACCGCAAGGTGATCTACAACCCGTACTACGAGCTGGAGCCGCCGAAGTGACGACCGGAGCGCATCCGACCAGGGAGCCGGAGCTCGGGCCGGAGGGCGAGCAGCCGCTGCCCAGCCTCGCCGAGCAGATGGCCGACCAGCTCGGCGGCTGGCGGGGTCTGGTCGAGTCGAGCATCCCCGTGGTGGTCTTCGTGATCGCCAACGTGGTGGGCGAGCTGCGCCCCGCGGTGATCGCCTCGGTGGGGGTGGCGGTGCTGATCGCCGTGCTGCGGCTGGCCCAGCGCCGGCCGGTCCGGCACGCGGTCAACGGTTTGTTCGGCATCGCCATCGGCGCCGCCATCGCCTGGCGTACCGGCGACGAGCGGGACTTCTACGTCCCCGGCATCCTCTACGGGATCGGCTACGGCCTGGCCCTGCTCCTGTCGGCCGCGGTGAGGCAGCCGCTGGTCGGCTGGATCTGGTCGGTGCTGGTCGCCAAGGGCCGGTCGGATTGGCGGGACAATCCGCGGCTGGTGCGTACGTTCACCCAGCTCACCGTGCTCTGGGGCGTGGTCTGGCTGGCCAAGGTGGGCGTGCAGGCCGCGCTCTACCTGAACCACAAGGACACCGCGCTGGGCGTGGCCCGGCTCGCCCTGGGCTACCCGCCGTACGCGCTGCTGCTGCTGATCACCGTCTGGGCGGTGCGCCGGGTGACCCGGGAGACCGCGCCGCAGCCGCTGCCGGGGGCCTGACCCCCGGCTGCTGAGCCGGGCGGGGTGCCCGGCTCAGCCTTGGTCCTGGTTGCCGCGCTCGGTGCTGGCCGGGCCGAGGATCACCGCCCGGACCTCCTCCTCCACGGCGGCGGTGCACACGAAGATCAGCTCGTCGCCGGTCTCGATCGGGTCGTCCGGGCTGGGCACCAGCACCCGCTTGCCGCGCAGGATCGCGACCAGCGCCGCGTCCCGGGGGATCGGCACCGCGTGGATCGGCTGACCCACGTAGGGCGCGGTCGGCGGCAGGGTGATCTCGACCAGGTTCGCCTCGCCCTGCCGGAAGGTCATCAGCCGGACCAGGTCGCCGACCGTGACCGCCTCCTCGACCAGGGCGGCCATCACCCGCGGCTTGCTCACCGCGACGTCGACGCCCCACTGCTCGGTGAACAGCCACTCGTTCTCCGCCCGGTTGACCCGGGCCACCACGCGGGCCACCGCGAACTCGGTCTTGGCCAGCAGCGACACCACCAGGTTGACCTTGTCATCGCCGGTGGCGGCCACCACCACGTCGCAGCCGGCGATGTTGGCCTCCTCCAGGCTGGCCAGCTCGCACGCGTCGGCGAGCACCCACTCGGCCGCGGGCACCCGGTCGGGGCGGAGCATCTTGGGCTGCCGCTCGATCAGCATCACCTGGTGCCCGTTGTCGATCAGCTCCTGGGCGATGGACCGGCCCACGTTGCCCGCGCCGGCGATGGCGATGCGCATGGCTCAGTGCCCCCCTTCCGGCGGCGCCGCCGCCACCGAGGTGACCGATCCGATGATGTCGTCGGTCACCAGCATGAAGACCTGGTCGCCCTCCTGCACCACCGTGGAGGCGGTGGGCAGGGTGCCGATCCCGAACCGGATCAGGTAGGCCACCCGGGCGCCGGAGGACTCCTCCAGCTGCCGCAGCGGCTGGCCGATCCAGCCCTTGTGCACCGGCACCTCGATGACCGACACGGTGCTGGTCTCGTCCCGGAAGATCTCGACGTTGCCCTCGGGCACCAGATGCCGCAGCATCCGGTCGGCCGTCCACCGGACGGTGGCCACGGTGGGAATGCCGAGCCGCTCGTAGACCTGGGCGCGGCGCTGGTCGTAGATGCGGGCGGCCACCCGGGAAACGCCGAACGTCTCCCGGGCCAGCCGAGCCGAGATGATGTTGGAGTTGTCGCCGCTGGAGACCGCCGCGAAGGCGTCCGCCCGCTCGATGCCGGCCTGGCGCAGTACGTCACCGTCGAACCCCGCGCCGGTGACGGTGATGCCGCCGAAGTCGGGCCCGAGGCGGCGGAACGCGTCGGCGTCCTGGTCGATCACCGCGACCGAGTGCCCCCGGGCCTCCAGGCTGTGGGCGAGGGTCGACCCGACCCGGCCGCAACCCATGATCACGACATGCACGGAAGTCCGCTCCTCCCACGGTGTGCCCGGCGACTGCGCGCCTGCCACGTTCCCGCCGCCGACGACGATCGACCGTACCGCGTGGGCGGGCGCACCGGTGATCAGCCACCCTCATCGCGACCGCCGGGTGGTCGTACCCTTGGCGATTGTGGCCAGACCCACCTCGCTGCTGAAGCGACTCCTCGTCGGTCGACCGTTCCGGTCCGACCGCCTTCAGCACACCCTCCTGCCGAAGCGGATCGCGCTGCCGGTCTTCGCCTCCGACGCGCTCTCCAGCGTCGCGTACGCGCCGGACGAGATCCTCCTGACGCTCTCCATCGCGGGCGCGTCGGCGTACGTCTTCTCGCCGTGGATCGCACTCGCGGTCGTCGTGGTGATGCTCACCGTGGTGGCGAGCTACCGGCAGAACGTGCACGCCTACCCCTCCGGCGGCGGCGACTACGAGGTGGCGACGGTCAACCTGGGGCCGCGCGCCGGCCTGGCGGTGGCCAGCGCGCTGCTGGTCGACTACGTGCTCACCGTCGCGGTCTCGGTCTCCTCCGGGGTGGCCAACCTCGGCTCCGTGCTGCCGTTCGTGGCCGCCCACAAGGTGCTGATCGCGGTCATCGCGGTGACCCTGCTCACCGCGATGAACCTGCGCGGCCTGCGCGAGTCCGGCACGGCGTTCGCCATCCCGACCTACGGCTTCGTGATCGTGGTCGGCGCCATGTTGCTCACCGGCCTGGTTCGGATCTTCATCCTCGGCCACGACCTGCGCGCGCCCAGCGCCGGTCTGCAGATCCAGGCGGAGCACAGCGTGACCGGGTTCGCGCTGGTTTTCCTGCTGCTGCGGACCTTCTCCTCGGGCAGCGCCGCGCTCACGGGTGTGGAGGCGATCTCCAACGGGGTGCCGGCGTTCCGGGCGCCGAAGAGCCGCAACGCGGCCACCACGCTGCTCATGCTCGGCCTGATCGCGGTGAGCATGCTGTTCGGGATCATCTGGCTGGCCCGGCTGACCGGCCTGCAGTTCGTCGAGTCCCCCAGCCAGATCATCTCCGGGCCGGACGGGTATGTGCAGAAGACCGTCACCACCCAGCTCGGTGAGACGGTCTTCGGGCACGGGTCGGTGCTGCTCTTCGTGGTCGCCGGGGTGACCGCGCTGATCCTGTTCCTGGCCGCCAACACCGCGTTCAACGGCTTCCCGGTGCTCGGCTCGATCCTGGCCCAGGACCGCTACCTGCCCCGCCAGCTGCACACCCGAGGCGATCGGCTGGCGTTCTCCAACGGCATCCTGTTCCTCGCCGTCTTCGCGGCCGTGCTGATCATCGGCTTCCAGGCCGAGGTGACCCGGCTCATCCAGCTCTACATCGTCGGGGTGTTCGTCTCGTTCACCCTTTCCCAGGCGGGCATGATCCGGCACTGGAACCGGCACCTGCGCCACGAGCGGGACCGGGAGGCGCGCCGCCGAATGGTGCGCGCGCGGGCGATCAACGGCTTCGGCATGGTGCTGACCGGTACGGTCCTGATCATCGTGCTGATCACCAAGTTCCTGCTCGGCGCCTGGATCGCGATCGCCGCGATGGCGGTGATCTACCTGCTGATGCTGGCCATCCGCCGGCACTACGACCGGGTCGCCGCCGAGCTGGAGCCGACCGAGGTCCGGGGCGTGCTGCCCGCCCGCAACCACGCCATCGTGCTGGTCAGCAAGCTGCACCAGCCGACGCTGCGGGCCATCGCGTACGCCCGGGCCACCCGACCGGACACGCTGACCGCGGTGACCGTGAACGTCGACGAGAAGGACACCCGGGATCTGCAGGAGGACTGGGAACAACGTGAGCTGCCCGTGCCACTGACCGTGATCGACTCCCCGTACCGGGAGATCACCCGGCCGATCCTGAACTTCGTCGCCTCCGTCCGCCGGGAGTCGCCCCGCGACGTGGTCACCGTCTTCATTCCCGAGTACGTGGTGGGCCGCTGGTGGGAGCACCTGCTGCACAACCAGAGCGCGCTGCGGCTGAAGGGGCGGCTGCTCTTCGAACCGGGCGTGATGGTGACCAGTGTGCCCTGGCAGCTCGCCTCCACCGCCAGCAAGAACCTGGACCGGCTGGACGCCACGCTCAGCCGCGGCCCGAAGCGCGGGCCCCGGGTGGCCCCGCGCAGCACCCTGCCGCCCGCCGCCCCGCCGGTGGTCTCCGCTCCGCCGGCGCAGAGCGGCTCGACCGCCGGGGAGCGCCCGTGACGGCGCCGGCCCGACGCGGGCTGGAGGAGGCCGAGCGGGTCGAGCTGACCGTGGACGCGGTCGCGCCGGGCGGGCACTGCGTGGCCCGGGTGGACGGCCAGGTGGTCTTCGTGCGGCACGCGCTGCCCGGGGAACGGGTGGTGGCCGAGGTGACCGAGCTGCACCGGGGCTTCGCCCGCGCCGACGCGGTGGAGATCCTCGTCGCCTCCCCGGACCGGGTCGAGCCGCCCTGCCCGTACGCGAGGCCGGGCCGCTGCGGTGGCTGCGACCTCCAGCACGTCGCCCCCGCGGCTCAGCTCGACTGGAAGATCAGCGTGGTACGCGAGCAGCTCACTCGGCTCGGCGGTCTCAGCGAGGGGCAGGTCGACGCGCTCGACCCACGGGTGGCGGCACTGCCCGGTGGTCCGCTGGGCTGGCGCTCCCGGGTCCGCTACACGGTCGACGGCGCCGGCCGGGCCGGCCTGCTCAAGCACCGTTCGCACCAGGTGGTGCCGGTCGACCGTTGCCTGATCGCCCACCCGGCCATTCAGGAGCTGCCGGTGCTGCTTCCGAGCGGGGCCCGCTGGCCGGACGCCGACGCGGTGGAGACGGTCGCCTCCACCGGCGGGGACGTCAGCGTCACCGCCTTCGCCGAGGGGGCGCCCACCCCGATCAGCGGTCCGGCCGAGGTTCGCGAAACGGCCGCCGGCCGGGAGTGGCGGCTGCCCGCGTCCAGCTTCTGGCAGGTCCACCCCGCAGCGGCGGATGCTCTGGTCGGCGCGGTCCTCGACCTGCTCGACCCGCGGCCTGGCGAGACGGCCTGGGACCTCTACGGCGGCGCCGGCCTCTTCGCCGCCGCCCTGGCCGGCCGGGTCGGCGACGCCCGGATCACCCTGGTCGAGTCCGCCGGGCAGGGCGTCGCCGCCGCCCGGGAGAGCCTGGCCGACCTGCCCGGGGTGGAGGTGGTCGCGGCCCGGGTGGAGACCGCGCTGAGCCGCCGCCGGGTCACCGGCCCGGTCGACCTGGTGGTGCTCGATCCACCCCGCTCCGGCGCCGGCGCGCCGGTGGTGCGGCACATCGTCGACGCCGGCCCGCGCGCGGTGGCGTACGTGGCCTGCGACCCGGCCGCCTTCGCCCGGGACGTTCGCGTGTTCACCGGGCTGGGTTGGCGGCTGGCGGCGCTGCGTGGCTTCGACCTGTTCCCGATGACCCAGCACGTCGAGCTGGTCGGCCTGTTCCTCCCGCCCGTCGGGTGTTAAGAGGGGGCCCTTCCTCTACCGGAGCCGTTAACAGGGGGCCCTTCCTTACGGTCGGGCTGCGGGTCGGTGGGCGGCCGATAGACTCTTCGGTCATGAGCGTTGAAGAGGACACGGCCAACCACGGCCGGTTGCTGCGCACCGTCCGTGGCCCGCAGGACGTGAAGCGGATGACCGCCGAGCAACTGGACATCCTCGCCGCCGAGATCCGTGACTTCCTGATCGCCAAGGTCTCCCGCACCGGCGGGCACATCGGCCCCAACCTGGGCGTCGTCGAGCTGACCCTGGCCATGCACCGGGTCTTCGACTCGCCGCGGGATCGGCTCCTGTTCGACACCGGCCACCAGGCGTACGTACACAAGATCGTGACCGGGCGGCAGGACGGCTTCGACAAGCTCCGCCAGCGCGGTGGCCTCTCGGGCTACCCCAGCCAGGCCGAGAGCGAGCACGACCTGATTGAGAACTCGCACGCCTCCACCGCCCTGTCCTACGCCGACGGGCTGGCCAAGGCGTACGCGCTGCGCGCCGAGAAGCGCTGCGTGGTCGCCGTGGTCGGCGACGGCGCGCTGACCGGCGGCATGTGCTGGGAGGCGTTGAACAACATCGCCACCGCCGGCAACCCGCTGGTCATCGTGGTCAACGACAACGGCCGGTCCTACTCGCCGACCATCGGTGGCCTCGCCGACCACCTCTCCTCGCTGCGGCTCAACCCGGGCTACGAGAAGGTGCTCGACACCGTCAAGGAGGCTCTCGGCTCGACCCCGCTGGTGGGCAAGCCGATGTACGAGGTGCTGCACGCGGTCAAGAAGGGCGTCAAGGACGCGCTCGCCCCGCAGGCCATGTTCGAGGACCTCGGCATCAAGTACGTCGGCCCGGTCGACGGCCACGACGTGACCGCGGTCGAGTCGGCGCTGCGCGCCGCGAAGAACTTCGGCGGCCCGGTGATTGTGCACGCGGTCACCCGCAAGGGCTACGGCTACCGCCCGGCCGAGGAGGACGAGGCGGACTGCTTCCACGGCCCCGGAGCGTTCGACACCGAGACCGGCAAGCTGCTCGCCGCCCCGTCGGTGAAGTGGACGAACGTCTTCGCCGACGAGCTGGTCAAGATCGCCGACGAGCGGCCCGACGTGGTCGGCATCACCGCCGCCATGGCCGAGCCCACCGGCATCGCCGCCCTGGCCCGCAAGTACCCCAAGCGGGTCTACGACGTGGGCATCGCCGAGCAGCACGCCGCGACCTCGGCCGCCGGTCTCGCCATGGGCGGGCTGCACCCGGTGGTAGCCGTCTACGCCACCTTCCTCAACCGCGCCTTCGACCAGGTGCTGCTGGACGTGGCGATGCACAAGCTGCCGGTCACCTTCGTGCTGGACCGGGCCGGCATCACCGGCCCGGACGGGCCGAGCCACTACGGCATCTGGGACATGTCGGTCTTCGGTGTGGTGCCGGGCCTGCGGATCGCCGCGCCCCGCGACTCGGCCAGCCTCCGTGAGGAGCTGCGCGAGGCCGTCTCCGTGGAGGACGGCCCGACCATTCTGCGCTTCCCGACCGGCTCCGTCGCCGGCGACCTGCCGGCCGTCCGCCGGGTCGGCACGGTCGACGTGCTGGCCGAGTCGGCGCGTACCGACGTGCTGCTGGTCGCGGTCGGCTCCTTCGCCGGCCTCGGCATGGAGGTGGCCGCCCGGGTCGCCGAGCAGGGCTACGGCGTCACCGTGGTCGACCCGCGCTGGGTCCGCCCCGTCCCGGCCGAGCTGGTTCAGCTGGCCGCCGCGCACCGACTCGTGGTCACCGTCGAGGACGGCGTCCGGGTCGGCGGCGTCGGCGACGCGCTCGGCCAGGCCATGCGGGACGCCGACGTCCGGGTGCCGCTGAAGGACCTGGGCGTGCCGGCCGACTGGCATCCGCACGGCACCCGGGCGCAGATCCTGGCCGACCTCGGCCTGACCGCGCAGGACGTGGCCCGGGACGTCACCGGCTGGATCTCCGGCCTGGACGCCGAGCCCGTCGAGCCGCCCGCCCACAAGGCCGCCGCCAAGAACTGACGACCCACGTACGGGCGGCCCTGCCCGATATGGGTTGCCGGACGCTACGAACTTGATGACGTAAACGACTCAGTCCGGATGGGTGGACACGATTCACCGTCGACCGTCCGATGCGGCCACCGCAGCCCCGCGGTGAACCGTCTGCGTCATCAAGTTTGTAGGCGTGGCGGAGTCATCGAGGGCTCGGTCACCGCAAGGTCGCCGACGATGCCGGACGCGGTGGCGGCGCGGCTCAGAGCCGGTCGCGGACGTCCCAGAGCCAGACGTCGTCGATCCGTCGGGGTGGGCCGAGTAGTGCGGTCATCAGGTCGCGCAGCACCGCCTCGCGCCGGTTCGCGCCGAGGACCACCACCGACGCCCGCCAGAAGCGCAGATCCTCCACCGCCTGGCGGCGGTGCTCGTCGGTGATCGCGGGGACCTGGTTGGCGTCCATGGTGGCGTAGATGAGCCGGCTGGTCGGCCGCAGCGGCGCGCCGAAGACGCCCTCGCCCCGCTCGTTCGGGCCGATGAAGTAGCCGCCGGGGATGGGGAACTCCTGCCCGGTCAGCGCGCTCCAGCGCAGGGTGGTCAGGCCGTGCACGTTGCTCGGGATCGGCACCGGCACCAGGGTCCGGCCGGCCGGCACGTACGGTTGCCAGCCGCCCGCGGTGATGAAGTGCGGCGGCGGGTCGACCCGCTGGGCCGGCAGCGGGCGCGGGAGGAGCGGTAGCAGGGCGGCCATGATCGCCGCGTACCCGAGGCCGCGTAGCCAGCGGCGCGGGGCCTCGGCCAGGGCGTCCCAGGCCAGCGCGATCAGCACCCCGACCGCGCCCGCCACCACCAGGGCCAGCCGGGTTGGCATCATCATCTCGACCATTGGCAGGTCGTCCGGCACGTACGCCCAGGGGCCGTCGACGCCGGTCCGCACCCCACCGAAGCGCACCTTCGGCCCGATCGCGGCGACCGTGAAGACCACCACCAGCACGGCGACGATCCGGGCCGGCAGCGACCGGCGTGCCAGCAGCGCCAGGGCGACCAGCGCGACGAGCACCAACGGCCAGCCGAACCAGGAGTTCTGCTCGGTCAGCCCGATGGTCCGCTCGACCGCCTCGTCACCGGCCACAGTGTCCCGGGCGAAGGTGACGAAGGCCACCAGGTCCTCGCCCCAGCTGTGGAAGACCCCGCCCTGCAGACCCCGCGAGGACTGCGGCCCGTTGAACTGGAACCAGATCGGGTACGCGGCCAGCAGCAGGGCCAGCCCGCCACCCACCCCCAGCGCGGCGAGGAACGTGCCGGCCTGCTCGCGGGCGGCGCGCGACCGTTGCACCGCGTACGCGACCACCACGACCAGGCAGGCCAGCGCGGTCAGCAGCAGCATCTCCTCGTTGACGAAGATCTGGTACGTCACCAGCAGACCAAGCACGATTCCGTTGCGCCGCCAGCGTCCCGGTGCGCCGAGCCGCAGCACCCGGGCAACGATCAGCGGGAGCAGGAAGTTGGAGGCGAAATTCGGCTGACCGTTGGCGTGGTGCACGATGCCGGGGGCGAAGCCGAGGAACGCGCCACCGAGGAACGCGGCCGCGCGGGAGCGCACCAGGTGCCGGGAGAGCATCCAGTACGAGGTCGCCGCCGTCGCGGACAGGGCCGCGCCCAGGTAGAGCGTGTACACCACCTGGGGGCCGAGCAGCAGGGTGAGCGGTGCCAGCGGCAGGGTGACCCCGAGCAGCGCGGTGTTCGCCATCATGTTCACCCCGTCCGGGGCGTTCTGCCGGACGCTGAACAGCGGGTTCTCCAGGTGCCGGACCGAGTGTGCGCCGTGCGCGAAGAGCCACTCGAACCAGCTGTGGTCGGTTGGCAGGTGCGACGAGATCCGGTGCTGCACGTCCCCCCAGTAGTTGAGGCAGACGAGAACGCCGAGCAACGCATAGGCTCCGATGGCCAGCACGTCGGCGCGAGTCGGTCGGCGCCGGGGCCGGGGCGGCGCGTCCGCCACGGCGGGCTCGGTCGCGACGGACGAGGATCTCAGTGAGGGGTCTATCACCGGCACAGCCACGACGGGCCATCGTAACGGCCGGCCGGACGTCGTCCGTGTGCTGCGTGGTGGCCCGGCCGTCGGTGTGCGGCAGCGGCGGAGGGATGGGTTGTCGTGACAGTCATCGATCTGGGTGAGCTCCGCGACGACGTCGAGCCCGACCCGCCGACACGGCCACCGTGGGCCGTCGGACGCCCGTACCAATGCCTGGTGGTGCTCCTGGCGGCGCTGGTCACCCTCGCC
Organism: Micromonospora sp. NPDC006766; assembly: GCF_040636055.1. Taxonomy (NCBI): domain Bacteria; kingdom Bacillati; phylum Actinomycetota; class Actinomycetes; order Micromonosporales; family Micromonosporaceae; genus Micromonospora; species Micromonospora sp. NPDC006766. The sequence goes on from NZ_JBEYIX010000026.1 coordinate 42,385, forward strand.
GGCGCGGCGCCCGCACCCCGCCGGGTCGTCGCCACCGTGCCGGGCGTTCCGACTGCCACGGCGTTCGTCATCGACGATCGGCTGTACGTGCTGGAGCCTCCCGACCCGGGGCTCGGCACAGGCTCGCAGTTGGTCGCATACCGGGCGACGGCGGGTCGGTCGTCGGCGCTGTGGCGCGTCCCGCTGCCCGGCGACCGCGCCGTCCTCAGTGGCTGGGCGGTGGATGGCAGGCTGGTGCTGGTCGGCCGGGCCGGCGACGACGCCGGGTGGGAGACGTTGGGCTTCGACACCGCCACCGGTCGGCTCGGCTGGCGGCGTCCCGGCATGCCCTTGCAGGTGGGCGACACCGTGCTGCTGAACGCCGGCGACGGGGCGGGCGCGGACGAGATCAGCCGGGTGGACCCCCGCACGGGGCGGACACTGTGGTCGGTGTCGGCGCCCTCGGCCGAGATATGGCTGAGCCCCGGGTCGGTCGGGGTCGAACGGCTGGTGCTGAGGCACCACTCCGGCATGGTAGAGGTCTTCGACACCGGCTCCGGCGCCCGGCTGGCCGCCCGCGACCTCCGCACCGGTGAGGCGTCCGGGCGACGGCCGATCGCGGCGGCCGCAGGCCTGCTGCTGATGGCCAGCGACACTGACGACACAGTGACCGGCTACGATCTCGACCGGCTGGAGCCGCGTTGGACCGCCTCGCTGCCCATGGTCGACTTCGCCCACTCGTGCGGTCGGTCGCTCTGCACATTCCGCCAGATCGGCGGGGTGTCGGTGCTCGACCCGGCGACCGGCGCGCTCCGGTGGACCGACCCCCGGTGGTCGTCGCAGCTGTTGGCGGCCGACGGGCGACTCCTGGTCGCCAAGCCGACAGGAGGCAACGCCCTGCCGCTGGCGGTGGTAGAGGAGGAGACCGGCCGGCTCGTCGCCGACCTCGGCGACTGGGAGCCGGTCTCGTGGGACGATCGGGACGGCTCGATCATCGGCGTACGGCTGAGTAGGGACGGCCGGATGATGATCGCCGAGCTGGATCTGGCGGGCGGACCCGCCCGGATCCTCGACGCCCTGCCGGACGCCGTCGGGGGCTGCCGCTCCGGCGAGACGGTCCTGGTCTGCCACCGGATCGACGGCCGCTTCATGCTGCGGTGGTACCGGTGAGTCGGCTGATCGAGCTGGGGGAGCTGCCGCACGGCGACGAGCCGGAGCCCTCGTCACCGCGGGCGCCCCGGCCCCCGACCGCGTCGGCCCGGGTGGTGGCGCTTGGCTGCGCCGCGCTGCTCGCCCCGGCCGGCGCGGCACCGGTGCCTGGCCCGCCGAGCGGCGTCGCGCTGCCCGCCCCGCACGGCGCTTACTTTGTGATCATCGGCGACCGGCTGGTGGTGGCCGAGTGGCAGGACCCGACCGGGCGGGGCGGCCGGAAGATCGCCGGATACCGGCTGCCCGGCGCTGCGCCAGCGTGGCGGTTCACCGCCGACGACGAGGTGACCGGGCTGAGCTCGGCGGCCGGTCTGTTGCTGGTGACGAGCAGCTCGGCCGGATTCGAGGACACCCTCTCCACCGCGCTGGATCCGCGTACCGGCGTGGTGCGCTGGCGGCAGCCCGGCTACCCGGTGCTGACCGACGCGGGCGGGATGCTCCTGGAGCAGCCGGGCCGGACGGGGACGATCCGGGCGGTCGATCCGGCGTCCGGTGCGGTGCGCTGGTCGCTCCCGGTGCCCGCCAACGGGGTGGTGTACGGGTTCGGGGACCGGGGTGTGACGGCAGCGGCGCTGCTCACCGACGACGGGCGGGTCGAGGTGTACGACGTCGACACCGGCGTGCTGCGGCAGGCCGGTCGGCTGCCTGCGGCCGCCGACCGGGTGCCGTACCGGCTGACCCAGGTAATGGGCGACCTGCTGCTGGTCGATGACCTCTCGGGCACGGTCACGGCGTACGGCCTGGATCGGCTGGACCGCCGGTGGACGCTCCCGGTCCGGCGGGACGGCGGGACCTGGTTCGTCGACTGCGCCGAGGTGATCTGCCGGCGGGGTCAGGCGTCCGGTATACGGACCTACGATCCGGCCACCGGGCGTCCCCGGTGGAGCGACGACCGCTGGCTCGACGCCAGCCGGGTCGGGGATCGGCTGCTCGCCGTCGCCGCGTCCGAGGGGCTGGCGGCGGAGCTGGCGGTGCTCGATCCCGGCACCGGCCGTACGCTGGCTCGGCTGGGGCGCTGGCGGCTGGCCGACGTCGACCGGAACGGGTCACGGCCGCTCGGCTTCCGTGCCGTCGCCGGGGACCGCACCCTGGTGGCGGAGCTGGACGCGTCGGCCGGCCAGTTCCGCTACCGCGCGGTGCTCCCGGGCTCCTGGGGCGACTGCGTCGCGTCCGCTGCCGTACTGGTCTGCCGGCGGCCGGCCGGCGGGCTGATGGTCTGGCCGCTGGACCGGTGACTCACCAGTTGGCCTGGGCGGACACTCCGGTCATCGGCAGCTCCGCGGTCGCCAGGTGCCGGGAAGCATGGCGTACCCGAAGGTTTTTCGCAGCGATGGCGCGGGAGGCTGATTTGGCGGCCGGCACTAGGTTGTCGGGAGGTCACGAGGCGGGAGGCCGGGATGCGGGTACTGGTGGTCGAGGACGAGCGGAACCTCGCCGACGCGATCGCACGCGGGCTGCGTAAGCGCGGCATGGCGGTGGACGTCGCCTACGACGGTACGACCGGGCACGAGGCCGCCTTCGTCACCCGGTACGACGTGGTGGTCCTGGACCGCGACCTGCCCGGTGTGCACGGCGACCGGATCTGCGCCGACCTGGCCGCCTCCGGCACGCTGACCCGGGTGCTGATGCTGACGGCCAGCGGCACGGTCGCCGACCGGGTGGAGGGGTTGCAGCTCGGCGCCGACGACTACCTGCCCAAGCCGTTCGCCTTCGACGAGTTGGTCGCGCGGGTGTTGGCGCTCGGCCGGCGGGCCACCCCGGCCGCTCCGCCGGTGCTGGCGCTGGCCGACCTGGTGCTCGACCCGGCCCGCCGGGTGGTCACCCGCGGTGGTGTGCCGGTCGACCTGACCAACAAGGAGTTCGGCGTACTGGCCGAGCTGCTCAAGGCGCGCGGCGCGGTGGTCTCCAGCGAGGAGCTGCTGGAACGGGTCTGGGACGCGAACACCGACCCGTTCACCACGATCGTCCGGGTCACCGTCATGACGCTGAGGAAGAAGCTCGGCGAACCGCCGCTGATCGAGACGGTGGTCGGGGCCGGCTACCGCACCGCCAAGGTTGTCGCATGACCGGCCGCCTGCGGGTGCGACCCACCCTGCGGCTGCGGCTCACCCTGCTCAACGGGGTGCTGCTGGTGGGGGCCGCGGCGATCCTGGTGCTGCTGGCCTGGCTGCTGGTCCGCGACGCGCTACGCCCGGCCGCCGAGCTGTTGCCCGGCACCACCGTGGTGTTGGAGGACGGCCGCACCATCGAGGCCGGGCTGTGGCAGCGGCAACTGGTCGACGCGGCTTCCCGGGAACTGCTGCTCAAGGGGCTGGGGGCGTTACTGGCGATCAGCGTGGTCGGGGTCGCCGGGGCGTACCTGGTGGCCGGTCGGGCGCTGCGCCCGCTGCACCAGGTCACCGCCACCGCCCGCCGGCTCGGCGAGACCACGCTGGATCAGCGGATCGGCTGGTCCGGCGTGGACGACGAGGTGGCCGAGCTGGCCAAGACCTTCGACGCGATGCTGGACCGGATCGCTGCCGCGTTCGAGGCGCAGAAGCGTTTCGTCGCCAACGCCTCGCACGAGCTACGGACCCCCCTCGCGGTGATGCGGACCGAGATCGACGTGACGCTCAGCGACGACGAGGCGGAGATCTCCGAGTACCGGCGGATGGCCACCGTGGTCCGGGACGCCTCGGAGCGGGCCAATGGCCTGGTCGACGCGCTGCTGGTGCTGGCCCGCAGCGAGGCCCAGGCGGGGCGGCGGCTGGCCCGCCGCGCCGAGTGTGACCTCGCGGTGGGCGCGGGCAACGCGCTCTCCGCGATGGGCCGCGAGGTGGATCGGATCGGCCTCAGGGTGCACACCGCGCTGCGACCGGCGCCGGTGGTCGGCGACCCGGGGCTGCTCGACCGGTTGGCCGGCAACCTCGTGGAGAACGCCGTCCGCTACAACCACCTGCACGGTCGACTGTGGATCTGTACCGGCAGCGACGGGCAGCGCTCCTGGCTGGTGGTGGGCAACACCGGCTTCGAGGTGGCCCAGGCCGAGGTGCCGGGCCTGTTCGAGCCGTTCCGGCGCGGCGGCCAGGAGCGTACCGGTGCCCGCGGCTCCGGTCTGGGGCTGTCCATCGTCCGGGCGGTCTGCGACGCGCACGGCGGCACCGTCCGGGCGGTCGCCCAGTCGGGCGGTGGCCTGGAGGTGACCGTCACCCTGCCGTCCGCCGACGCACCGGTCGCCACCTGACCGGCGCGGCAACCGGGGCTCCGGGCGGGCCGCGTCGCTTGATCGGACGGGAGCCGTGCAGTGGTCGGGCAGCAGGCCGACGCTTGCTGGAGCAGCAGAATGCCTTGCGCGCCGGGCCGGGGCGGTGACATGATCTGCCGCGTCAGCCGACGTGTGGAAAGGGGGTGCGGTCGATGTTCAACGTCAACAGTTCCGCGCCCCGCCCCGGTTCCCGCTGACTCGATCCACTCCTGCGGGGCGCACCTCGATCAGGGGGAAAGCACCGTGAGTGCACAGATTCACTGCGTCACCGTCGAGACCGACGACCCGTACGCCCTGGCGAGCTGGTGGGCCGAGGTGCTCGACCGGAAGCTGCCCGACGACGACCACCCGGGCGACCCCGAGGCGATGCTCGTCGCGCCCGACGGGCACGGCCCCGATCTGCTCTTCGTGAGCGTGGGGGAGCGGCACGGCAAGGGCGCGTTCCACCTCGACCTGCACCCGGCCGAGGGCACCCGGGACGCCGAGGTCGAGCGGCTGCTCGGCCTCGGGGCCACCCCGGTCGCCGATCGTCGTCGACCGGACGGCACCGGCTGGGTGGTGCTGGCCGACCCGGAGGGCAACGAGTTCTGCGTCTGCCGTGGCGCGGCGGAACGGGCCGCGTCGCACTGATCCGCACAGCGAACCGGGCCCGCGCCAGCGTGGCGGGGGCCCGGTCACCGGTCAGTCGGAAGGGTCAGTCCTTCTTCTCGATCTCGCCCCGCAGCGCGACGAACTGCGGCTTGAGGTCGGCGCCCGACTTGAAGTAGATGACGATCATTCCGAGGCTGCCCCGGTCGGCCCAGACACAGACCCCCAGCTGGACACCACCGGCGTCGCCGTCGCCGCACTTGGCCTCGCCGCCCAGCGGGCCGGCGTCGACCGGCTTGAGCTCCTTGATGCCGAGCCCGGAGCTCATGCCGTCGACGGCGTCGTCCAGCTCCTTCTTCGGGTCGGCCAGCAGGCCGGACGCGCCGGCGATCAGGACCAGATCCTCCTTCGCCGGGTCGCCGTAGATGCCACCGATGACGCTGGTCGCCCCCGGCACGACGCCGTTGATCTCAGTCTTCAGCTCGCTTGCGGCGGCCTGGAGGTTCGGGTCGGTCGCCTTTGGCCGGCCGCCGAGCGTCTCGGGCTCGACCAGGCGGGTCTTGGTGGCGTCGACGACCTCCTTCACCGTGTCCTTGGTGGCGAAGTAGATGGCCGTGCCGCCGCCCACGCAGAGCACGACCACGACGGCCAGGATGATCAGCAGGATCTTGCCGACGTTGGACTTCTTCTTCGGCGGCGGGCCGGCGGGAGCGCCGAAGCCCGGCTGACCGGCCTGCGGGTAGCCGCCCGGCTGCTGCGGGGTCTGCGGGTAGTCGCCGCCGTACTGGGGCTGCTGCGGCGGCTGGTAGCCGCCGGGCTGCTCCTGCGGCGGGGGGTAGGAACCGGAGTCGGGGTAGGGACTGGACGGCGGCTGCGACATGATCTTGGTCAGCTCCTGTAAGAAAGCAAGGACCGTGATCGTATCGAGCCCTGCCAAGCGGGCGGCGTCCGCCGGCGCCTGCGTGACGAAACCGGAACCGGCTCGTAACCCGGCGTCGAACGACGATCGCGGTGGCCGACCATCCAGGCGGGACGGTCGGCCACCGCGATCGCGCACAGCGGTGCGTGGATCAGACTGGATTTGTCACGGCAGGCTGGCCACCGCGCGCGGCAGAAACCGCCGGCCGGTGACCCGCTCGGCGGTGCCGGTCCGATCCAGGTATGGCGTGACGCCGCCCAGGTGGAACGGCCAGCCGGCGCCGAGTATCAAACACAGGTCGATGTCCTGCGGCTCGGCGACGACGCCTTCGTCGAGCATCAGCCGGATCTCCTGCGCCAGCGCGTCGAGGGCGTTCCGCCGGACCTGCTCGGCGGTCAGCGGCTGGTCGCCGACCACGAGCAGCTTGGCGACGTCTGCGTTGATCCGGTCGTCGACGACGATCGGCTGACCCGAGTCGGCGATCCGCTTGAGGTTCTCGCTGACCTCGAAACGATCCGGGAAGGCCGCGTGCAGGGTGCCGCCCACGTGGTACGCCACGGCCGGGCCGACCAGCTGGAGCAGCGCGAGCGGACGCATCGGCAGACCCAGCGGGTCCAGCGCGCTGTCGGCCACGTCCAGCGGGGTGCCGGCGTCGACGGCGGCGAACACTGTGCCGAGGAAGCGGGTCAGCAGCCGGTTGACCACGAACGCCGGGGCGTCCTTGACCAGCACACTCGACTTCTTCAACTGCTTGCCGACAGCGAACGCGGTGGCCAGGGTGGCGTCGTCGGTCCGCTCGCCGCGCACGATTTCCAGCAGCGGCAGCACGGCGACCGGGTTGAAGAAGTGGAAGCCGACCACCCGCTCCGGGTGCTCCAGCTCCGCGGCCATCGCGGTCACCGACAGCGAGCTGGTGTTCGTCGCCAGCACCGCCTCCGGCTTGACGACCTTCTCCAACTCGGCCCAGACCTGCTTCTTGACGGTCAGGTCCTCGAAGACCGCCTCGATGACGAAGTCGGCATCGGCAAAAGCGGACTTGTCGACCGAGCCGCTGACCAGGCCGTACAGCTTGGCGGCCGTGCCCTTGTCCATCCGGCCCTTGCTGACGGCCTTCTCGATCTGGGTGTGTACGTAGCCGACGCCCTTGTCCACCCGGGCCTGGTCCAGGTCGGTCATGACGACCGGCACCTGGAGGCGGCGGGCGAACAGCAGGGCGAGCTGGCTGGCCATCAGGCCGGCGCCGACGATGCCCACCTTGCTCACCGGGCGGGCCAGGCCCCTGTCCGGTGCGCCGGCCGGCCGCTTGGCCCGCCGCTGCACCAGGTCGAAGGCGTAGAGGCCGCTGCGCAGCTCCTCGGAGAAGATCAGATCGGCGAGGGCCTCGTCCTCGGCGGCGGTGCCGGCCGCGAAGTCGGCGTCCTTCGCCGTCTCCAGCAGATCGAGCGCCTGGTACGCGGCCGGGACCGCGCCGTGCAGCCGCGCATCTAGGGTCTGCCGGGCGAAGTAGAGCACCCCCGCCCACATGTCCTTGTCGACCTCGGGCCGGGTCACGGTGACCTCGCCGGAGACCACACCGGCGGCCCACTCCAGGGACCGCTCCAGGAAGTCGGCCGGCTCCAGCAGCACGTCCGCGATGCCCATCTCCGCCGCCTGCTTCGGCTTGAGCATCCGGTTCTGCATCAGCGGGTTCTGCAGGATCACCTGGGTGGCGGCCGGGATGCCGATCAGGTTCGGCAGCAGCTGGGTGCCGCCCCAGCCGGGCACCAGGCCGAGGGAGACCTCGGGCAGCGCGAGGGCGGTGGCCCCGCCGGAAAGCGTCCGGTAGTGGCAGTGCAGGGCCAGCTCCAGGCCGCCGCCCATCGCCGCGCCGTTGACGAAGGCGAAGGTCGGGATCGCGCTGTCCTTGAGCCGGGCGAACACCCGGTGGCCGAGCCGGCCGATCTCCAGCGCCTGCTCGCGGTCTGCCAGCAGCGGCAAGGCGGTGATGTCCGCGCCCACGCAGAAGACGTACGGCTTGCCGGTGACCGCGATGAACGCCGGGTCGGCGGCCAGGGCCGCGGTGATCGCCTCGTCCAGGCTGGTCAGGCCCGCCGGGCCGAAGGTGTTCGGCCTGGTGTGGTCGAAGCCGTTGTCCAGGGTGATCAGGGCGGCGGGGCGGTCCAGCCCCGGCACGTCCACCTGGCGCAGCAGCGCCCTGGTGACGACCTCGTTCGGTGCGGCGAGCGCGCTCACTTGTCTCCACCCTCCCAGTTGGGGTTCTCCCAGATGACCGTGCCGCCCATGCCGATGCCGATGCACATGGCGGTGATGCCGTAGCGGACCTCGGGGTGCTCGGCGAACTGCCGGGCGAGCTGGGTCATCAGCCGTACGCCGGAGGAGGCGAGCGGGTGACCGATGGCGATCGCGCCGCCCCACGGGTTGACCCGCGGGTCGTCGTCGGCGATGCCGAAGTGGTCGAGGAAGGCGAGCACCTGCACGGCGAACGCCTCGTTTAGCTCGAACAGGCCGATGTCGTCGATGCTCAGGCCGGCGATGCGCAGCGCCTTCTCGGTCGACGGGATCGGGCCGACGCCCATCACCTCGGGCTCGACGCCGACGAAGCCGTACGACACCAGCCGCATGGCGACGGGCAGGCCCAGCTCGCGGGCGGTCTCCTCGGCGACGATCAGCGCGGCCGTGGCGCCGTCGTTCAGGCCGGCCGCGTTGCCCGCGGTGACCTTTCCGTGCGGGCGGAACGGCGTCTTCAGGCCGGCGAGCTTCTCCAGCGAGGTGTCCCGGGGCGCCTCGTCGACCGTGGCCAGGCCCCAGCCGGTCTCGGGGTCGCGCACCGCGACCGGCACCAGGTCGTCCTGGAGCTTGCCGTTGGCGTACGCCTTGGCGGTCCGCTGCTGGGAGGCGAGCGCGAACGCGTCGGTGCGCTCCTTGGTGATGTGCGGGACCCGGTCGTGCAGGTTTTCCGCGGTGGCGCCCATGACGAGGGCGGACGGGTCGACCAGCTTCTCCGCGATGATCCGCGGATTCGGGTCGACGCCCTCGCCCATCGGGTGGCGGCCCATGTGCTCGACGCCGCCGGCGATGGCCACGTCGTACGCGCCCATGGCGATGCCGCCGGCGACCGTGGTGACGGCGGTCATCGCCCCGGCGCACATTCGGTCGATGGCGAAGCCCGGCACCGTCTTGGGCAGGCCGGCCAGCAGGGCGGCGGTGCGGCCGATGGTCAGGCCCTGGTCGCCGATCTGGGTGGTGGCCGCGATGGCGACCTCTTCGACCCGCTCCGGCGGCAGCTGCGGGTTGCGCCGCATCAGCTCGCGGATGCAGCGGATCACCAGGTCGTCGGCGCGGGTGTTGGCGTACATGCCGCCCGCCTTGCCGAACGGGGTGCGGACGCCGTCGACGAAGACGACATCCCGAACTTCACGGGGCACGTGGAGCCTCCTTATCGGCCACAATTCGGCCAAGCGCGCAGCCGGCACTGGCATCCCCCCGGATGCTACTCGCCAGTAACCGCCCCCGCCCCCACCCCTCCTGTGACCCACCCCACACCCGCCTTGCCGGCGTCGTGGCTCGTCGATCATGAGGTTGGCGGCGATGTGGAGCTACGAAATCGCCGCCCACCTCATGATCGACACAGGGGTCAGGGGGTGGTGAGGGCCTGGGTGAGGGCGGGGAGGAGGAGGGTGATCTGCCATTCTCGGGCGCCGAAGCCGCGGAGGGTTTCCGCGACGGTCGCTTCGGTGGGCTCCTCGGGGGGTTGCCAGGCCAGCCGGCGGACGTAGTCCGGCGCGATCAGATTCTCCGCCGGCAGGTTGTGCGCGCCGGCCGTGCCGACCACCACCTCCCGGCAGCGGGCCAGCCGGCCAGCCGCCACCGGGTCACGCTCCGCCCACCGGTGCGGCGGGGGTGGACCCTCCACGACCGGGGTCACCGGCAGCGCGTCGTCGGGCAGTTGGCGCGCGTCGTCCAGGGCCGCCAGCCAGGTACGGGCCAGCCGGCGCACCGAGCGACCACCGAAGCCGGGAAGGGTGAGCAGGGTCTTCTCGTCCTTCGGGTCCAGCTCGGCGGCGGCCACGATCGCCGAGTCCGGCAGCACCCGCCCCGGGGCCGCGTCCCGTCGGGCGGCGATCTGGTCGCGGGCGTACCAGAGGGAACGCACCCGGGCCTGCGCCCGGGCTCCGCGCACCCGGTGGATGCCGGAGGTACGCCGCCACGGCTCGGCCCGCACCCGGGGCGGACGGGCGCCGTTGCGGACCAGTGCGGCGAACTCCTCCGCCGCCCACTCCGCCTTGCCCTGCCGGCGCAGCTCCTCGTCGAGGGCGTCGCGCAGGTCGACCAGCATCTCCACGTCCAGCGCCGCGTACGTCAGCCAGGACTCCGGCAGCGGCCGGCTGGACCAGTCCGCCGCCGAGTGGTGCTTTTCGAGGGTGTAGCCGAGTAGCTGTTCGGTGAGCGCGGCGAGGCCGACCCGCTCGAACCCGGCCAGCCGGGCGGCCAGTTCGGTGTCGAAGAGCCGGCGCGGGCGCAGCCCCACCTCGGCGAGGCAGGCGAGATCCTGGCTGGCCGCGTGCAGCACCCACTCGGTCTCGGCGATCACCGCGTCCAGGGCGGAGAGGTCGGGCAGCGGCAGCGGATCGATCAGCGCGGTGCCGGAGCCGGCCCGTCGCAGCTGCACCAGGTAGGCCCGCTGGCTGTAGCGGTATCCGGAGGCACGTTCGGCGTCCAGGGCCACCGGGCCGGTGCCCGCGGCAAAACGCGCCACGATCTCGTCGAGCTCGCTCGGCGTGGCCACCGGCGCGGGGGTGCCCTCGCGGGGCGCGGTCAGCGGCACGGGCCCGCCGTCGTCGGGTTCGGTCCCCGCGTCCGCCGGCGGCGGCGCGGTCGGCGACGGAGGCGGCGCTGCCTCTCCCGTACGGCTTTCGGCGGCCCGACGGCGCAGGGGTGGTTCGTCGGTCACCTGACAACCCTAGTTCGCCGGGGGAACCGGTGTGCGCAGCCGGTCCGCCGTATGGTGGCGGGGTGGCCGGCGGGTGTCCTGACCGGGCCGGATGGCGTCATCGTGGCCGGGCACCCGCTCAGGCGGCACCGGCCGCACGACGGCAGGGCAGGGCCGTCACGCCGGGCGGCGGCAGCCCGGCCGTCGAGGCGAGCAGGGCGCACCAGCCGAGCAGATGCGGGGCGAGGTCGACCCCGAGCGGTGTCCACGAGGCGCGGATCTCGATGTCCCCGGCGGCGGGCGGGCCGGCCAACTCGCCGAAGCGGGTGGAAAGCGTCTGGGTGACCGTGCCGCCGATCGCCCGATGTCGGGCCTCCTGCGCGTCCAGCGCGTCGATCAGCCACGCCCAGCCCACCGTGGGCAGCAGCGGGTCGCTGGCCAGGTCCACCTCCAGCTCGGCGGTCACGTAGGTGACCAGCCGCAGGGTGCCCTGCCAGGCCTCGTGGCCGGCCGGGTCATGGAGCAGGATCAGCCGCCCGGTGGCCACCTCGTCGCCGCTGCGCAGCACCGCCGCGGAGAGCGCGAACGCGTACGGGGCCAGACGCTGGGGAGCGCCGACCTCTTCCAGCACGATCTCGGCGCGGGGCGTCACCGATCGTAGCCTCGCGACCGCGCGGGCGAACGTTTCCGGAAGCACGATCGGGGGGACCATGCCGGCAGCCTATGCCGCCGTCGTCCCGCACGCCGCCATGGCGCGCCGGGCGGGCGTGCGTGTTGAGCGTGCGTGTTAAGAAGGGGCCCCTGTTCTACCGGAGGCGTTACAAGGGCCCCTCCTTTCACGTCACAAAAGGTGACGGTGGCGGCGGGGCGGGCGGAGCGGCGTGGCACGATTGCCGCGATGACCACCGAAACCACGGGCGCCAGCGCCCGAGACGGAGAATCCCGCCACGGCGGGCTGGCCCACTCGGCCTTCGTCCGCGCCTGCCGCCGCGAGCCGGGGCCGCACACCCCGGTCTGGTTCATGCGCCAGGCCGGCCGCTCGCTGCCGGAATACCGGGAGATCCGGGCCAACGTGCCGATGCTGGAGTCCTGCCGCCGCCCCGAGCTGGTCACCGAGATCACCCTCCAGCCGGTCCGCCGGCACGGGGTCGACGCGGCGATCCTGTTCAGCGACATCGTGGTACCGGTGGCCGCCGCCGGCGTCGACCTGGACATCGTGCCCGGCACCGGGCCGGTGGTGGCCGAGCCGGTCCGCACCGCCGCCGACGTCGACCGGATCCGTCCGATCAGCCGCGACGATGTGTCCTACGTGGACGAGGCGGTCCGCCTGCTCGTCGCCGAGCTGGGCGACACCCCGCTGATCGGCTTCGCCGGTGCCCCGTTCACCCTGGCCAGCTACCTGGTCGAGGGCGGGCCGTCGCGTAACCACGTGAAGACCAAGGCGCTGATGTACGGCGACCCGGACCTGTGGCACGCGCTCTGCGACCGGCTGGCCGACGTGGCGCTCTCCTTCCTGCGGGTGCAGATCGACGCCGGGGTCTCCGCCGTGCAGCTCTTCGACTCCTGGGCCGGCGCGCTCTCCGAGGCCGACTACCGACGCTACGTGCTGCCGCACTCGACCCGCGTGCTCGGCGGTCTGGCTGACACCGGGGTGCCCCGGATTCACTTCGGGGTGGGCACCGCCGAGCTGCTCGGCGCGATGGGCGAGGCCGGCGCCGACGTCGTCGGCGTGGACTGGCGTACGCCGCTGGACACCGCGACCCGCCGGATCGGTCCGGACAAGGCCGTGCAGGGCAACCTCGACCCGTGCGTGCTGTTCGCCCCGTGGCCGGTGGTGGAGGCCGAGGTGCGCCGGATCCTCGAGCAGGGCCGCACCGCCCCCGGTCACGTGTTCAACCTCGGTCACGGTGTCCTGCCGGAGACCGATCCCGACGTGCTGACCCGGGTGGTCGCGCTGGTGCACGAGCTGTCCGCGCGGCCCGTCGAGTAGGGGAGGGGCCGTGGCGCGACCGTGCCGGGTGGCGATCGTCGGCGGTGGGATCGCCGGGCTGGCCGCCGCCGTCCGGTTGCGCGACCGCGCTCCCGCCGGCACCGAGGTCACCGTCTACGAGCAGTCCGGCCGCCTCGGCGGCAAACTGCGCACCGGTGAGCTGGCCGGCGGGCCGGTCGAGTTCGGCGCCGAGTCGTTCCTGATGCGCGACCCGGCCGGCGGGGAGTCACGTGCCGTGGCCCTGGTCCGCCGGCTGGGCCTGGCCGACCGGATCGTGCACCCGAGCGTCGGGCAGGCCGCGCTCGTCGTGGACGGGGGGCTGCGCCCGATCCCGGGCGGCACGCTGGTGGGCGTACCGGGAGACCTGGCGAAGGTGGCGACGGTGGCCCGGCCAGCCGCGGACGCCGACACCGACGACGGCCGTCCGCTGCTCGCCCCGGACGCCGACGTGCCGGTCGGCGCGCTGGTCCGCGAGCGCTTCGGCGACGAGGTGGTCGATCGGTTGGTCGACCCGATGCTCGGTGGCGTCTACGCGGGCCGTGCCGACGACCTCTCCCTGGTCACCACCATGCCGGCCCTGGCCCGGGCGGCCCGGGTCGAGCACACCCTGGTCGGGGCGGTCCGGGCCGCGCAGGCCGCCGCGCCCCGCACCCCCGGCGCGCCGGTCTTCGGCACCCTGGCCGGTGGGCTGAGCACCCTGGTCGAGGCGGCGGCGACCGCCAGCGGCGCGACGATCCGCCAGGACGCGGCAGTTCGTGAGGTGCACCGCACCGCCACCGGCTGGCGGCTGACCGTCGGCCCCACCCGTGAGCCGGAGTACGTCGACGTCGACGCGGTGGTGCTGGCCGTGCCGGCTCGTCCGGCCGCCCGGCTGCTCGCCGGTCCGGCGTCCGAGGTGGCCGCCGCTGTCGGCGGGCTGGACTACGCCAGCGTCGCCCTGGTCACCATGGCTCTGCCGGAGCCGGAGCTGCCGGAGCTGTCCGGGTTTCTGGTGCCGGCCACCGAGGGGCTGCTGATCAAGGCGGCCACGTTCTTCACCACCAAGTGGGGGCACCTGCGCCGGGCGGACGGGCTCGCCCTGGTCCGCGCCTCCGTCGGCAGGTACGGCGACGAGACGTCGCTGCAGCTCACCGACGACGACCTGGTCGCCACCGTGCACCGGGAGCTGTCGAAGGTGCTCGGCGCCCCGCTGCCGGCGCCGGTCGCCCGGCACGTGCAGCGGTGGGGCGGGGCCCTGCCGCAGTACGCCCCCGGCCACCTCGGTCGGATCGCGGCGGCCCGGGCGGTGCTGCGTGCCGCCCACCCGAGGCTGGCCCTGGCCGGGGCCGGCTACGACGGCGTCGGCATCCCGGTCTGCGTCCGCTCCGGCGAGACGGCGGCCGAAGAGATCATCACAGCACTGGGAGGATCCTCATGACCGAGCAGACCAACGCGGCCCGGCTGCGAGAGCTCAACGAGACCATCCGCTACACCATGTGGTCGGTGTACCGGGCCACCAGCCCTCTCCCGTCGCTGCGCGAGAACGTCATCGACGAGGTGGAGTCCCTCTTCGCCGAGCTGGCCGGCAAGGACGTGACCATCCGGGGCACCTACGACGTGGCTGGCCTGCGCGCCGACGCGGACCTGATGATCTGGTGGCACTCCTCCTCCAGCGACGCCCTGCAGGACGCGTACCTGCGGTTCCGCCGCACCACGCTGGGCCGGGCGCTCACCCCGGTCTGGTCCCAGCTGGCGCTGCACCGGCCGGCCGAGTTCAACAAGAGCCACATCCCGGCGTTCCTGGCCGACGAGGAGGCGCGCGCGTACGTCTGCGTCTACCCGTTCGTCCGCTCGTACGAGTGGTACCTGCTGCCGGACGCGGAGCGGCGCGAGATGCTGGCCGAGCACGGCAAGATGGCCCGTGGCTACCCGGACGTACGGGCCAACACGGTGGCCTCGTTCGCGCTCGGCGACTATGAGTGGATGCTCGCCTTCGAGGCGGACGAACTGCACCGGATCGTCGACCTGATGCGCGACCTGCGGGCCTCCGGGGCCCGCCGGCACGTCCGCGAGGAGGTCCCCTTCTACACCGGCCGCCGCCGCTCGATCGCCGACATCGTCACCTGCCTGCTGTGAAAGGAGGGGCCCCCTGTTAACGCCTGGCGTTGTACAGGGGGCCCCTACTAACGCCATCGTCAGGTGGTCGCGGTGCAGGTGGGGGTCGGGGCGGGCCCGGTGCCGGAGGCGAGGAAGCCGAAGGTGGTCGACTGTCCGGCGGCCAGTGACCCGTTGTAGTCGACGTTCTTGGCGGTCACTGCGGCACCGCTGCCGGTCACCGTGGCGTTCCACGCCTGGGTGACCCGCTGGCTGCCGCTGTACGTCCAGGTGACGGTCCAACTCTTGATCGCCGAGGCGCCGGCGGTCACCGTCACCTCACCCTGGAAGCCGTCGGTCCACGAGGAGGTGACCCGGTAGACGGCGGTGCAGCTCCCGGCCGGCGGTCGAGTGGTCGGGGGCGCGGTGGTCGGCGGTCGCGTGGTCGGGGGAGCGGTGGTCGGCGGGGCGGTCGTCGGCGGGGCGGTGGTCGGCGGGGCGGTCGTCGGGGGCGTGGTCGGGCCGCCGCCACCGAAGTCGACGTCACTGCAGATGTAGTAGGACTGGTCCATGTGGCTGGCCTGCCAGATGGTGTAGACGATGTGCCGGCCGGTGCGACCGGGCGCGTTGCCCGGCACCTGGATCGAGACGCCGCCCGTCTCCGGGGTCCACTTGCTCGCCGGGGTGTTGCCGATCTGGCCGACCAACTCCAGGTCACTCCAGGCCAGCGGTTTGGTCAACGCGTTGAAGCCCTGTTTCGTCACGTACACCCGGATGTAGTCGGCGCCGTGGCTGGCCTGATCGAAGAACTTGATCCGGAAGTTGTTGGTGATTGGCGTGGTCTTCCAGGCGCCGATGGCGTCCATGGCGTTGTACCGGCCGGACTGGGTGCGGCCGCCGCTGCACAGCTGGCCGTCCGGGATGGCCGCCTGGTGGTTGCCGGCGACGCCCTCGCGGAACAGGCCGTTCCAGTTCCACATGGCCTGCGGGTCGGCCTGCCAGGCCTGCCAGCACATCGGGTCCTGGGTGGCCATCGCCGGGTTCTGGAAGTCGCCGCCCCAGCGTTGCCAGCAGCCGTAGTTGCGGGACGCCGGGTCCACCACCGACCCGTGCGCGGAAGCCGGATTGGCCAGGACGGTGGTGAGTAGCGCGGCGACGAGCGCGCCGACGGCGAGGAGCGCCGCCGCGACCGGGGTGCGGCGGCGGTGCGGAGTGGACATGTCAGCCTCCGGGGTGGGGTCGGTCGAACGACGCCCGGACGGCGCGGAGTTGCCCCTCCTGCGCCCCGTCGGGTTGCTCCCGCGACGGCTCTGTTTGGCACGCTTTCACAAGAAAGTGGTGAACGTCAATCTCTTCTCATGGGGGTGTGCGGGATGCCGTCGTCGAGGTAGCCGGGCCCGCTGACCGCGAAGCCGTGGCCGGCGTAGAAGTCGACCAGGTGGCTCTGCGCCTCCAGCACGCACGGGCCCGCCCCGACCAGCGCCAGCGCCTCGGTCATCAGCCGGCCGGCCAGGCCCGCGCCGCGGGCCGCCGGGGCCACCACCACCCGGCCGATCCGGGCCACGCCGCCCGGGTCGGCCAAAATCCGCAGGTACGCCACCACCGCACCGTCGCGGGTCAGCCAGAGGTGCCGGGTGCCGGGCTCGACGTCCCGGCCGTCCAGCTCCGGGTACGGGCAGGTCTGCTCCACCACGAACACGTTGATGCGCAGCCGGAGCAGGTCGTGGAAGGTACGGGCGTCCAGCTCGGCGAAGCTCGCGAGGTGCGACTCGATGGGCATCCCGCGATCGTAGGTCGCGGCCACCGTGCGGCTCGGGGCTGGCCCGGGCGGTGGCGGTCCCGTGCCCCGGCCAGGCCCGGGCTCAGGCGGGGCGGGCGCCGACCGCGTCGCGGATCTCGGCGCCCTGCACGCCCTCCACTGCTCGGGCGCAGTGGGCGCAGCAGAAGAAGCGCCCGGAGACCTCCACGCCGTGGCCGACGATCTTGGTCTGGCAGTGCTCGCAGATCGGCGCCATCTTGTGGATCGCGCACTCGAAGCAGTCGAAGGTGTGCGTGGCCCCGCTGGCCGTGCGCACCTCGAACGCCATCCAGTAGTCGTTGCCGCAGACCTCGCAGGTAGCCATACAAACCCCCCGAAAACGGATGTATGGCCCAAGGTTAGCGGGGTTCCAGGCGGATCGAGACCGAGTTCACGCAGTGCCGGGTGTCCTTCGGGGTGAAGGCCTCACCCTCGAAGACGTGCCCCAGGTGGCTGTCGCACCGGGCGCAGCGAATCTCCGTGCGGCGCATGCCGAGGGTGTTGTCGGGGATCTCCCGCACCGCCCCCGGGATGGCGTCGTCGAAGCTCGGCCAGCCGCAGTGCGAGTCGAACTTGTCCTCGCTGCGGAACAGCTCCGCCCCGCAGGCCCGGCAGTGGTAGACGCCGGGGGTCTTGGTGTCGACGTACTCGCCGGTCCACGGCCGCTCGGTGCCGGCCTCGCGGAGCACCCGGAACTCCTCGGGGCTCAGCCGGACCCGCCACTCTTCCTCGGTGGTGGGCAGTTCGCTCTCGGAAAGACTCACCGGTCAACGGTACGCCGGGCGTCGGTGGTATCGCATATGGTCGCGCAATGGGTGCGACGAAGGCAGCAGTCGAGGAGATCGAGGTCGCCGGGCACACCGTACGGCTCAGCAGCCCGGACCGGGTGATCTTCCCGCAGCGCGGCTTCACCAAGGCGGACGTCTTCCACTACTACCTGTCCGTGGGCGACGGGATCATGCGCGCCCTGCGCGACCGGCCCACCACATTGCAGCGCTTTCCCGAGGGCATCGAGGGGGAGATGTTCTTCCAGAAGCGGGTGCCGGCGCGGGGCGTACCCCCATGGATCCGGACCGCGGAGATCAGCTTCCCCAGTGGCCGGACCGCCGCGGAGCTCTGCCCGGCCGACCTGGCGCACGTGGCCTGGGCCGCGCAGATGGGCACGGTGGTCTTCCACCCGTGGCCGGTCCGTGGCGTCGACGTCGACCGCCCCGACGAGCTGCGGATCGACCTGGACCCGCAGCCCGGCACCGACTTCAGCGACGCGGTCACCGCCGCCGGCGAGCTGCGGGCGCTGCTGGGCGAGTTGGGCGCCACCGGTTGGCCGAAGACGTCCGGCGGCCGGGGCGTGCACATCTATCTGCGCATCCAGCCGCGCTGGACGTTCGTCGAGGTGCGCCGGGCCACCATCGCGCTCGCCCGCGAGCTGGAGCGGCGTCGGCCCGACCTGATCACCACCGCCTGGTGGAAGGAGGAGCGGGGCCGAAAAGTATTCGTCGACTACAACCAGATGGCGCGGGACCGGACCATCGCCTGCGCGTACTCGCTCCGGGCCAACGCCCGGGCCACCGTCTCCACGCCCGTCGACTGGGACGAGCTGACCGACGTCGACCCGGACGACTTTCACCTGGGCAGCGTGCCGGCCCGGCTCGCCGAGCGGGGCGACCCGCACGCCGGCATCGACGACGCCCCGTGGGACATCACGCCGCTGCTGGAGTGGGCCGAGCGGGACGCCACCGCCAGCCAGGGCGACCTGCCGTACCCGCCGGAATATCCGAAAATGCCGGGCGAGCCGAAGCGGGTGCAGCCCTCCAAGGACCGCGACCGGCCCCGCGCCTGACCGCTGACGGCGCCGGCTTCGGTAACGATCATGTAACGGGCGCGAACCTTTTCCGGCCCCTGGCGGGTCTTCCTGGTCGTCGGCCCGACCGGGGCCAGGGGAGGGCGTCGGATGAAGCTGGTGTGGAGGCGGGCCGTCGAGGCGCGCGGGCTGCTGCTCGCCGCCGCCGTCGCGGCCCTGGTCGCGGTCGCGCTGGTCACCGGGCTCTCCGACTACAGCCGTCGAGCCGTCGACGCCGGCCAGCGTGCGGTGCTCGCCGCCGCCCCGGCCGAGGAGCGCAGCCTGCTGGTCAGCGGTTCCGGCGGCCGGGACGCCGCGGCGTACGCGGAGCGGGACCGGGCGGTCCGCGCCCAGTTCACCGGCGGGCTCGGCGGCGCGCCGGTGACCGTCGTGGGGGCCCGCTACGGCACCGGACGCGAGCTGACCGGGGACCTGGGCGCCGCGCGGGTCGGCACCGACCCGATGTTCGCCAACCTCGCGATGCTGGCCGACCTGCCCGCGCACGCCGAGCTGACCAGTGGCTCGTGGTCGCTGCCCGGGGCGACGCCGCTGCAGGTGACGTTGCCCGAGCGGGTCGCCGGCCAGCTCAGGCTGCGGATCGGGGACCGGGTGCCGCTCTACGACCGCCGCGCCGAGCAGGCCGGCGCGGTGGTGGTCGCCGGCACCTGGCGACCCCGCGACCCGGGCGAGCCGTACTGGCGGCTGGCCCCTGGGGTGGGCGAGAGTGACCCGGGCGCGGTCACCTCGTACGGGCCGTTCGCGCTGGACCCGGCCGACTTCGTCCGCACCTTCCCCGGCTCCACGTCCGCCGCCTGGCTGGTCACGCCCGACCTCGCCAGCGTCGAACCGAGCCGGCTGGCCGGGGTCAAGGCCGCCGTTGCCGACCTCGCCGAGAAGCTCCCCGACGCCACCGGCCTCGGCTCCTCCGCCCAGACCGTCAGCAACCTGGACCGGCTCGCCGACCGGCTCGGCCGAGCCGACCTGGTCGGCCGGTCCGCGCTGCTCACCCCGCTGCTGCTGATCGTGGTCCTCGGCGGGTACGCGCTGGTGCTCGTCGCCGCCCTGCTCACCGAGGACCGGCGGGCGCAGACCGCACTGCTGCGCGCCCGGGGTGCCGCCCGGGGCCAGCTCGCCGGCCTTGCCGTACGGGAGGCGGCCCTGGTGGTGGCCCCGGCCGCGCTGCTCGCCCCGCCGCTGACCGGGGCGGCGGTGCGGTGGCTCGGCGCCGACCTGCGGCTGGCCGACGGGGCCCTCGGTCGGGTCTGGGCGGTCGCGGTCGCCGCCGCGATCGGGTGCCTGCTCGCCATGGTGCTGCCCGCGCTGCGGCGGGCCGGCACCTACGTCGCCGACATGGCGGCCCGGTCCCGCCCGAGCCGGGGCGCGGCCGTGCAACGGGCCAGCGTCGACCTGGCGCTCGTCGCGCTCGCCGTGCTCGCCTGGACCCAGCTGCGGCAGTACTCCTCGCCCCTCGCGGGGGCCGGCGGGCAGCTCGGCATCGACCCGCTGCTCGCCGCCGCGCCCACCATCGGCGTGCTGGCCGGGGCGGTGGTGGCGCTGCGACTGCTGCCGCCGGCGACCCGGTTCGCCGAGCGGTTCGTCGACCGGCGGCCGTGGACCGCCACCATTCTCGGCATGTGGCAGGCGGGCCGCCGGCCGCACGCCGGACCGGTGCTGCTGCTCGCCCTCGCGGTCGGCAGCAGCACCCTGGCCTGGTCGATGCTGGCATCCTGGGAACGGTCGCAGGAGGACCAGGCCCGGCACACCGTCGGCGCCGACCTGCGGCTGACCGAGCGTAACGGCGTCGCGCCGGCCGGCCGGGCCGCCGCGCTGGCCACGGTGCCCGGCCTGGACCGGATACTGCCCGCCTGGCGGGACGACATCCGGCTGGGCCGCAAAGACCTACCGGTAACCGTGGTCGGCCTGGACGCGACCAGCGCGAAAGGGCTGATCCGGCTCGACGACGCGACCGGCAGCGCGTCCACGCCGGAACTGCTCGACCGGCTGGCGCACCGCCTCACCCCTCCCGGGGTCGCCCTCCCGGCCGGTGCCCGGCAGCTCTCCGGCGCCGTCCGTACCCCGGTCGTCACGCCGTTCGGGCAGCCGCGGGTCGCCGTCGCGGCGCTGCTCGCCGCCGACGACGGTACGACCTGGCGGCTGCCGCTGGCGGTGGGGCAGGGCGACGGGCCGGTGCCGTTCTCCGTCCAGCTGCCGGAAACCGGCGGTACGCCGCTGCGGTTGGCCGGCTTCGAGGCCGACGCGGGCGCGGCGACCGGGACCAGCTACCGACTGCGCCTCGACGAGCTCCGGCTCACCGACGCGGGCGGGGGCGTGCTGCCGCTCTCCCTCGGCACCGGCTGGCGGATCACCGACTCCCTGCAGGGCCCGGGCGCGCCGGTACAGGTCGACGACAAGACGCTGGACGCCAGGCACGAGGTGAACCTGCCGGAAGGGCTCCTGCAGTTCGCGAACGTGCCGTCGTCCCGGTTCGCCGTGGTGCCGACCGGGGACGACCTGTCGGTGCCCGCGCTCATGACGCCCGGCGCCGTGGCGGCGTTGCACCTCCACGACGGGGAGACGGTCACCCTCTCGCTCGCCGGGGTGTCCCTGCCGGTCCGGCTGGTCGGGCAGGTCGCGGCCGTGCCCGCCACCGAGCGCGACGGGATCCTGCTGGACCTGCCCGCGACCGCCGACTGGCTGCTGCGGCAGCAGGGCACGATCCGGCCGTTGTCCGAGTGGTGGCTGGGCACCGACGGCGACCACGCCGAAGCGGCGGCGGCCCTCGCCGACCTGCCCGGGACCACCCTGCTCGACCGGCGCCAGGTGGCGGCGGAGGCGGCTCGGGACCCGTACTGGTTGGGGGCCCGCACCGGCCTGCTCGCCGCCGCTCTGGGCGCGGTGCTGCTCGCCCTGGTCGGCCTCGCGGTCGACGTCTGGGCGACGGCCCGGCGTCGGATGGCGGAGTTCGCCGTGCTGCACACGCTCGGCGCGGCGCCACGTCTGCTGGCCCGGGCGCTCCTGGCCGAGCAGGCCTTCCTCGCCGGCATCGGGGTCGGGGTGGGCCTGCTGGTCGGGGCGGGGGTCGCGGCCACCATGGTGCCGCTGGTGATTCTCACCCCGGCCGCCGGCCGGCCGGTGCCCGACGCGGCCTTCATCCTGCCCTGGGCGCCGGTCGGGGCGACCGCGCTCGGGCTGTTGGCGGTCGCCCTGACGTTCAGCGCCGTCATCACCGCCGGCATCCGCCAGCGGGTGGCCGCGGCCCAGCTCCGGATCGGGGGAGAACGATGAGTCTGCTGGCGGTCACCCGGCGGGTGCGGGCGTACGGGGGGCACTTCCTGCTGCTCGCCGTGCTGACCCTGGTCACCGCGCTGCTGATCACGGCGGTGCCCCGGGTCGCTGACCGGCTGACCGGGCAGGGGTTGCGGGCGTACGTCGCGGGCCAGCCGGTGGCCTACCGCGACCTGACCTACACCTCACAACCGGAAGTGGTGGCGGAGACCACCCGGGTCGCCGCCACCCGGGCCGGTGACCTGGAGGCCATTCAGGATCGGATGCCCCCCGCGATCAGCACGGCGATCGGGGAGCGGTGGTACGTGGCGCAGACCTTGTTCGATGTGTTGCGCGGCCCCCGGCTGGCCCCCGAGATGGGGCTGTTCCACTTCAGCATGCGCGTGCTGCCCGGTGTCCAGGACGCGGCCACCCTGGTCGAGGGGCGCTGGCCCGACGGGGACCCGGAAGGCGCGATCGAGGTGGCGCTGGCCGACCCGGTGGTCGGCCGGCTCGGGCTGCGTGTCGGCGACCGGTTCAGTTATCTGCTGCGCGGCCGGGACGGCACGGTGCTGAACAGCAGGACGATCGTCCTGGTGGGTGTGTTCCGGCCGACCGACCCGACCGACGGGATCTGGGACGACCCGCCGTCGGTGCTGCGGGTCACCGAACCTCAGCAAGACGGCATGCCCTACCTGATCGTCGGGGTGACCAGCGAGCGCGGCTTCGACATCGCGGCGACCGCCGGCTGGATGGTCAGCTTCGGCTGGCGCTACCGCGTCTCGCCGGACCGGGTCACCCCCGGCCAGCTCACCCCGATGATCGACGGGCTGGCCGCGCTGGAGCGGACCCGCCCGACCGGGCTCACCTTCACCCAGGGCGTCGACATCCCGCTGCGACGCTTCGCCGAGTCGCTCGCCGCCGCCCATACGCTGCTCGCCGTCATCGCCGCCGGGCTGCTCGCCACCCTGGTCGGCCTGGCCCTGCTCGCCGCCCGGCTGGCGGCACGCCGACGCCGCGCCGAATACGCGTTGCTGCGGGCCCGGGGCGGCTCAACCGGGGGGCTGCTGGGCCGGGGGCTGGCCGAGTCGGCGCTGGTGCTGCCGCTCGCGGCCGGCGTCGGCTGGCTGCTCGGCGGACTCCTTCCCGGCGACGGCGCCGACCTGCGCTGGGTGCTGCTCGCCGCGGTGGCCGCCACGCTGCTCCCGCCGGTCACCGCGCTCACCGTCACTCGCGGCGACGGCGGACGGGCCGACCTGATCGGTGCCCGTTCCAGCACCGTGCGGCTCACCATCGAGGTGACCGTGCTCGCCGTTGCCGCCCTCGGGGCATTGCTGCTGCGCCGGCGCGGGCTCACCCTCGACGGGACGGTGGACCCGCTGCTGGTGTCCGTGCCGGTGCTGTTGGCGATCGCCGCGGCGTTGGTCGCGCTGCGCGTGTACCCGTGGCCGCTGCGGCTGTTCAGCCGGGCCGCCGCCCGGGCTCGGGGCAGCGTCGCCTTCCTCGGCACCGCCCGCGCCGGGCGGGCCGCCACCACCGGGCCGCTCGTCGTGGTGGTGTTGGCCGTCGCCACCGCCGCCTTCTGCGCCGTGGTGGCGACCGGCATCGAGCACGGCCGGGACCAGGTTGCCGCGCAGACCGTCCCCGGGGACGTCCTGATCAAGGGGGAGCGGTTCGCCCCGGACACCACCGAGGCGTTGGCCGCGCTGCCCGGGGTGGGCGCGGTCGCCCCGCTGATAGTCGAGCCGGGGCAACGCCCGTACGCGGACGAGGCCGGCCGGCCCGGCAACGTACGGGAGATTCGGGCCCTGCTGATCGGCGGTGAACGCCTCGCCGAGGTGGCCCGTCGCGCGGGCGTACCGGTGACCGTGCCCGACCCGCTGCAGGCCACCGGCGACCCGGCGGCGCCGCTGCCGGCGCTGGTCTCCCCGGCCCTCGCCGAGGAGTTCGCCGCCGCCGGGCTCGCCGACCGGGAGGGGCGCCGGCCCGCCTGGCTGGACGTGCAGGGCAACCGGCTGCCGGTGCGGATCGCCGGGACCGTCGAGGAATTCCCGCTGATCGACCGGGGCGTGGAGCGGTTCCTGGTCCTGCCCTGGCCGGCGCTGCCGGCGAACGCCCTGCATCCGCTTGCCCCCACCGGCTTCGTCCTCGCCGGCACCGGCGTCGAGCCGGTCGCGATCACCCAGGTTCTCGACGAGGGGCAGCGGCGTTACCAGCGGTCCGGCACCGTCGTCGCCGGTGACCGGTCCCGCGCGCCGGAGGTGCTGACCCGGTCGGCGGTCCGCGCCGAGTTGGGCGGCAGCGGGGTGAACGGCCTGCTGGTCTTCGGGTTTGTCATCGGCGCGGTCGGTGGCGGTGTGCTCGGCCTGCTCGCGCTCGCGTTCGCGGTGCTCGCCGAGGCGCGCAGCCGGGGGCAGGTGCTGTCCCGGCTGCGCACCATGGGGCTGTCCCGCCGCCAGTGGCGGGGGCTACTGCTGGTGGAGCTGACCCCGCTGGTGCTGGTGTCGGTGCTCACCGGCGCGGTGGTCGGCGCGCTGCTGCCGGTGCTGCTCACCCCGGTGCTCGGCCTGCCCGCGTTCACCGGTGGGGTGGCGGTGCGGGCCGGGTTCGAACCGGGCCTGGTGTCCGGCGTGCTGGGCCTCGCCGTGCTGGCCCTCGGCTTCGCGGTCACCGTCGAGGCCCTGAACAACCGCCGGATGCGCCTCGGCGAGGTGCTCCGGCTCGGAGAGGAGAGCTGAGTTGACCGCGACCGTTTCCGCAGTACCGGACCTGGCCGCCCTTCAGCAGCGCGCCGCCCAGCGCGCTGCCGAACGGGCCGGCGGGCGGGACCGGCTGCGCGGGCACATCGTCTGCGACGGCCTGGTCCGCATCTTCAAGACCGAGGGGGTGGAGGTGGTCGCCCTGCAGGGCCTCGACCTGGTCATCGACCGGGGCGAGCTGGTGGCGATCGTCGGCGCCTCCGGCTCCGGCAAGTCGACTCTGCTGAACATCCTCTCCGGGCTGGACACGCCCACCGCCGGCATCGCCCGGGTCGCCGAGTACGACCTGCTCGCCCTGTCGAACCGGCGCCGGCTCAGCTACCGCCGCCAGGTCGTCGGCTTCGTCTGGCAGCAGACCGGCCGGAACCTGCTGCCGTACCTGACCGCGCTGGAGAACGTGGAGCTGCCGATGCGGCTGGCCGGCGGGCGGGGCCGGCGGGAGCGCCGGGAACGGGCCCGTGAGCTGCTCAACCTGGTCGGCGTCGGCTACTGCGCGGATCGGAAGCCCGGCCAGATGAGCGGTGGCGAGCAGCAGCGTTGTGCGGTCGCCGTGGCGGTGGCCAACGACCCGGAGGTGCTCTTCGCCGACGAACCGACCGGCGAGCTGGACGAGGCGACCGGCGCCGAGGTGTTCACCGCGCTCCGCACCATCAACGCCGAGCTCGGCGTCACCATCGTGGTGGTCACCCACGACCCCGCGGTGGCCGGCCAGGTCCGGCGGACCGTCGCCATCCGCGACGGCCGGACCTCCTCCGAGGTACGCCGTACCGCGCGGGTCGGCGCCGACGGCAGCACCGAGCTGGTGAGCGAGGAGTACGCGGTGCTCGACCGGACCGGCCGGATGCAGTTGCCGTCGGCCTTCGTGGACGCCCTGTCCCTGCGTGACCGGGTCCGGCTCAACCTGGAACCAGACCACGTCGAGGTGCGGCCCGGCGACCGGGCGCACGCCGAACGGAGCGAGTCATGAGCGAAATGTCCCTGGCACCGGCGCGCATCGCCACCACGGAAGAGGTGGTCCGGGTGGAGGGGGTGAGCCGGACCTTCGGCAGGGGTGAGCACGCCGT
Organism: Micromonospora sp. NPDC006766; assembly: GCF_040636055.1. Lineage (NCBI taxonomy): Bacteria > Bacillati > Actinomycetota > Actinomycetes > Micromonosporales > Micromonosporaceae > Micromonospora > Micromonospora sp. NPDC006766. The sequence continues at coordinate 68,042 of NZ_JBEYIX010000026.1, forward strand.
GCACGCCGTACGGGACGTCTCGTTCTCGGCCGGACGCGGCGAGCTGGTGGCGGTCCGAGGCCGGTCCGGCGCGGGCAAGACCACCCTGCTCAACCTCGTCGGCGGCCTGGACCGGCCGGACGCCGGCCAGGTCCGGGTCGCCGGGCACGACGTGACCGGAGCGAACGAGCGGGAACTGCTCGCGCTGCGCCGGGGCACCATCGGCTTCGTCTTCCAGACCTTCGGGCTGGTGCCGATCCTCTCCGCGGCCGAGAACGTCGGGGTGCCGCTGCGGCTGGCCAAGGTGCCGGCGGCGGAGCGGGAGCAGCGGGTGACCGTGCTGCTGGAACTCGTCGGGCTGGGCGGGCACGCCGCGCAGCGCCCGTACGAGCTGTCCGGCGGGCAGCAGCAGCGGGTCGCGGTGGCCCGGGCTCTGGCGAACGAGCCGGACCTGCTGATCGCCGATGAGCCGACCGGGCAGCTCGACTCGGAGACCGGCCGGTCCATCATGGATCTGCTGCGGGCCGTGGTGCACGCCCGGGGCATGACCGCACTGGTCGCCACCCACGACCCGGCCCTGATCGAGCTCGCCGACCGCACGCTCGTCCTCCGCGACGGCCGCCTGGTGGACGACTGACCGGAGGCGGTCAGTCGCGGCAGCGGCGGCGGTGGTAGGCGACGGTGATGGCGAGCAGAAGGGGGCCCCAGAGGAGCAGCGGAATGTAGGCGGCCACCAGCAGGGCGAAGCCGGCCGGCGAGAAGCCCAGACCGTCGCTCTCGACGGTGAGGTTTCGGGATAGCACGCCCCAGGTGGCGTACCCCCAGACGAGGGTGGCGCCGACGGCGCCGGCGGTGGCGACGGTGACCGCGAACGACGGCGGCACCCGGCGCCCACCCAGCAGCGGCAGCCAGCGTGGGAACACCTCACCCCACGGGCGGACCAGGCCGAGCGAGAGCAGCGCCAGCGCCTCCGAGACCAGACTCAGCGAGAGGACGTAGACGCTCTCCCAGCCATGGGTGCGGGCCGGCGCCCCATGTTCGTAGGCGCCGAGCGGCACCCCGGCGACCAGGGCGATGCGCCACAGCCCGGAGGGCAGGACGGCCAGCGGGATCAGATGGGCGACGCGGACCGCCCAGACGGGTGCGGGTCGGCCGTCGCGCGGATGGACGACGGGGGCAGTCGGCTGCACGGCTGCGGACATGATCTCCTCCTCGGCTGTGCCGTCCAGCCTGCCCCTGGCCCCGGCCCAGGCCGTCCCACCTGGCGGGGAACCGCCTCCCCAGTGCGGGGGAGATCGGCGTCAGAGCGCCAGCTTCATGCCCTCGTGGCTGGCCACGAAGCCGAGGTTGCGATAGAAGCGGTGCGCGTCGGCGCGGGTCTTGTCGGTGGTGAGCTGCACCAGCGCGCAGCCCCGTTCCCGGGCTCGGTCGACTGCCCAGGTCATCATCTCCCGGCCCAGCCCCCGGCCGCGCAGGTCGGAGCGGACCCGGACCGCCTCGATCAGTGACCGCTCGGCGCCGTGCCGGCCCAGCCCCGGAATGTACGTGATCTGCATGCAGCCGACCAGTTCACCGCCGAGGTCGGCGACGACCAGGTGGTTGCGCGGGTCGGCCGCGATGTCGGCGAACGCCTTCTCGTACGCGTCGTCCACCTCGGTGAAGTCGCGGGCCTTGCCCAGCACGTCGTCGGCGAGCAGGGCGATGAGGGCGGGCAGATCCGCGCGGACCGCCTCCCGGAAGATCACATCGGTCACGCCGGCATCCTTTCACCACGGCGGCCGGCGCGGGCGCTCGCGGCGGCCAGCCCGTCGCGCAGCATCCGGGCGACCGGCCGTTCGATCAGGCGGTGCACCAGCCATGCCGCACCGAGCATGAGGAGCACGACAGCCACGAGGACCACCGGGCGCGGAGCGACGTCGCGCACCGCGTGGATGATCGCCCAGCCGATGTACTCGTGCAGCAGGTAGAAGGGGTACGTGAGCAGGCCGGCCGTGGTCAGCCAGCGCCACTGGATCCGCGCCGTCCAGCCGAGTGCGACCACGGTCATCACCAGGAAGAACGCCGTGATCAGCAGGACGCCCACCGCCGGTGACAGCTGCCTGTCCAGAATGTCTGCGCCGACGTGGGCCACGCGCCGCGCGGTCCAGAACTGGGCGAGCAGGTACGACGCGCCGACCAGTCCCCAGAGCATGAGGTCGGGCCCGAACCGGTAGATGAGGTAGAGGGCGATGCCGGCCACGAAGAACGGCGCGTACTCCGGTTGCAGGAGCCTCCGCAGCAGTGGCAGGTCGGAGTTGACCGAGAGGACGGACGCGATGAGCCAGCCGTAGCAGAACTCGATGGTCCGGCTCAGCGTCAGGCCCCGCCAGACCACCACGGAGAAGAGCAGATAGAACAGGGCCTCGTTCCAGAGCGTCCAGTACACGGCATCGACCGGGGGGCGGTCGAGCGGGTTCTGCAGCATCGTGAGGTTGAGCAGGACATCGCTCCAACTCCGCCTCGCGCGCACGGTGGGCCACACCGTCACCACGGCCGTGGTGATGAGCACGGCCGCCCAGTACGCCGGGTAGAGCCGGGTCACCCGGGAGCGAAAGAATGCCCCGGGCGTGCGGCCCCAACAACTCATGCAGATGACGAAGCCGCTGATGATGAAGAACAACTCGACGCCGAGGAAAGCGTATGCGCTCGCCCCCCGCAGCCACGGAAACGCGACCTCGGGCCCCGCACCCCAGGCGTCCCTCACCCCGGGGGCGTACCCGGTGTAGTGATACATGGCGACCATGAGCGCCGCGACCAGGCGCAGGCCGTCGATGATCGTGAGCCGTCCGCCGGCGCGCGAACGGCCCTCGCGGACGGGTGTAGCGGGGGGCGAGTCGGGTTCGCGTTGGCCGAGCACGGTCGTCATGGCGACGTACCTTACCGATGCGCGGCAGCGGTAAGTCAGCCGTCTCGATCTCGCACCGGCGGTCGCCCGGTCACCGGGCCGGGCAGCGCAGCCCCGCCCGGGGCACGGTCAGATCGATCAGGTACGCGTCGACGGCGTTGGTGATGCACACGGTCTGCGGATAGGCGGTGTGCCCCTCGCCCTCCCAGGTGAGCACCCGCCCGACGCCCAGCATCGAAGCGAGCGCGGCGGTCTGCTCGTAAGGTGTGGCCGGGTCGCCGGTGGTGCCGACCACCACGATCGGCGGCGCGCCGACCGCCTTCCCGGTCGGGTACGGGTCGCGCGCGCCGGGCCACTCCACACAGCCGAGCATGCCCACGGCCAGGGCCGGGCCGAAGAGCGGATATTTCTGCCGCCACTGCGACTGGAGCTGCCGGATCTGCTCCACGCTCGGCTTCTCGGTCTCGTCCGCGCAGTTCACCGCCAGGTTGGCGTCGAACAGGTTCGAGTAGTGCCCGTCGTCTTCGCGGCCCGCGTACGCGTCGGCGAGCGTGAACACACCGGTCGGGTCGCCGCCCTGCAACGAGTCGATCGCCCGAGCTAGTTCCTGCCAGCCCGACTCGGTGTAGAGAGAGGAGATGACCGCGTAGAACACCCAGCCTGCGGTGGCCTCCCGGCCGTTGTGACCGCGTACCGGGGAGACCCTGGCCTTGTCGATGGCGGCGGTGACCGCGGCCCGGGCGTCCGGGGCGATCGGGCAGCGGCCGGCGTTGGCCGCGCACCATTGGGCGAAGTTGTCGAAGGCCCGCTCGAAGCCCTTCGCCTGGCTCTCCGAGCCGGCGATCAGCTTCTGCTGCGGGTCGACCGCGCCGTCGAGCACCAGCGCGCGCACCCGCTGCGGGTAGAGCTGGGCGTACACGGCGCCGAGCAGCGTGCCGTAGGAGTAGCCGAGGTAGGTGAGCTTGTCGTCGCCGACCGCCGCACGCACCGCGTCCATGTCCCGGGCGGCCTGCGCGGTGCCGTAGAGCGGGAGTTGGTCACCGTATTTCTCGCCGCAAGCCGTGCCGATCCGGCGGTTCAGCGCGATGAACCCGTCGAAGGACGCCGGGCTCTGCGGGTCGGGGTCGTAGCCGAAGCTGGCGTCCAGGTTGGCGTCGGAGATGCACTTGACCGGGCTGGACCGCTCGACCCCGCGGGGATCGAATCCGACGATGTCGAAGCGGTCGGTCACCGTGATCGGCAGCCCGCCGAACGCCGAGCCGAACGACAGGTAGACGGCGGTGTCCACGCCGGAGGCGCCCGGGCCGCCCGGGTTGACCACCAGCGACCCGATCCGATCGTGCTGCCGGTTGGAACGGATCCGGATCAGCGCGATCTCGAAGGTCTGCCCGGTGCCGGGCCCGGCGGTCGCGCCGGTGGCCGCGCCGTTGCCCCAGTTGCGGGGCACGAGGATCCGGGCGCACTCGTAGCGCATGCCCGCCGCGCCCCGGCCTACCAGCTGGTTGGGCACCTCCGGGCAGGCGCGCCAGCTCGCGGCGGTGCCCGGAGGAGTCGCCGCACCCCGGCTCTCGGCCCGCGGCGCGAACGCCGGCAGCGTACAGCCGGCGGTGAGCAGCGCCGCGGCGACGAACCCGGCCAGGCCGGGCCGAGGCCGGCGGATCCGGCGGAAGAAGCGGGTCACGTGGCAGCCCTCCGTGATCATGTCCGGCGGCCAGGCTACGCCCGGCCGCCGCCGACGATCGCTGCCGGATCCCCGCGCAGCACCTGGTCGACGTCGTAGCGGATCGGTCGCTCCAACTGGTCGTAGGCGCAGGAGCGGGGATCGCGGTCGGGGCGCCAGCGGACGAACTGGGCGGTGTGCCGCAGCCGGTCGCCCTCCATCGCGTCGTAGCCGACCTCGGCCACCAGCTCGGGGCGCAGCGGCTCCCACTCCAGGTTCTTGGTGCCGGTCCACCGGCTGACCCCGCCGGGGAGGCGCTGGCCGCGCTCGTGGTCGCCGTGTGCCCACGGGTGGTCGCCGCCCACGTCGCGGTAGGGCTCCAGCTCGGCCAGCAGCTCCTTGCGGCGGGCTGCGGTGAACGACGAGCTGACCCCGATGTGGTGCAGCACGCCGGCGTCGTCGTAGAGGCCCAGCAACAGCGACCCGACCACCGGGCCGGACTTGTGCCAGCGGAAACCGGCCACCACCACGTCGGCGGTGCGGGCGTGCTTGACCTTGAACATCAGCCGCTTGCCCGGCTCGTACGGCAGGTCGGCCGGCTTGACGATGAGGCCGTCCAGCCCGGCCCCCTCGAACACGTCGAACCAGCGCCGGGCGGTTTCCGGGTCGGTGGTCACCTGGGTGACGTGCAGCGGCGGCCGGACCTTGGCCAGCGCCCGTTCCAACCGGGCCCGCCGCTGCGGATAGGGCTGGTCGGTGAGCAGCTCGTCGTCGAGGGCGAGCAGGTCGAAGGCGACGAAGTCGGCCGGGGTGGTCTCGGCGAGCAGCTTCACCCGGGAGGCCGCCGGATGGATCCGCTGGGCGAGCAGCTCGAAGTCGAGCCGGGGCTGGCCGTCAGGGCCGTCCCGGCGGATCACGATCAGCTCGCCGTCGACCGCGCACCGGGGCGGGAGCTGGCGGCGCGCCTGCTCGACCACCTCCGGGAAGTAGCGGGTCATCGTCTTGCCGCCCCGGCTGGCCAGCTCGACCTCGTCGCCGTCACGGAAGATGATGCAGCGGAAGCCGTCCCACTTCGGCTCGTACGTCAGGCCGGGGG
>NZ_JBEYIX010000027.1:0-71018 GCF_040636055.1 Micromonospora sp. NPDC006766
GGACGAGCACACCCGGGCGCGGCTGCTGGCCGTCGCCGGCGGCGCGTACGGCGGGCCGCCGGGCGACGGCGGCGACGCCGGGCGGGCCGAGCGCCGCCGCTCGCCGCGCCAGCTGCCCCGCCGCTGTGCGGCCAGCCGGGTCTGTCGGCGCCCGCTCTCGTACGCCAGCTCCCGCTGAAGCCGGCGCCAGCTCTCCCAGCGCCGGGCGGGCAGCTCGCCGCTCTCCAGGGCCGCCCGCACCGCGCAGGCCGGCTCGGCCTCGTGCGCGCAGTCGGCGTACCGGCAGCCGGCGGCGAGGTCGGTGATGTCCGCGAAGGCCCGGTCCAGCCCGGCCGAACCGTCCAGCAGCCCGACCGCCCGCACCCCGGGGGTGTCCAGCACCGCGCCCCCGCCGGGGATCGGCACCAGCGCCCGCCAGGTGGTGGTGTGCCGGCCCTTGCCATCGGACCGGCGGATCGCCTGGGTCCGCATCACCTCGGCCCCGGCGAGGGCGTTGACCAGGCTCGACTTGCCCGCCCCGGAGGGCCCCAGCAGGCCGAGGGTCCGCCCCGGCGCGACGTACCGGCGCAGCGGGTCAAGCCCGGTGCCCCGCTCGGCGCTGACCGGCAGCACCGGCACCCCCGGCGCGAGCGCGGCGAGCTGGCGGGCGACGGCCGCCGGGTCGGCCGCCAGGTCCGCCTTGGTGAGCACGACCAGCGGCTCCGCGCCGGACTCGTGGGCCAGGGAGAGTAGCCGTTCGATCCGCGCGGCGTCCGGCTCGGGATGCACCGGCTCGACCACCGCGGCGGCGTCGAGGTTGGCGGCGAGCACCTGCCCGCTGGCGTCCTTGCCGGCGGTCCGCCGGATCAGCGCGGTGCGCCGGGGCAGCACCGTCTCGACGGTGACCGGCCCGTCCGGCCAGGTGGCCAGCAGCACCCAGTCGCCGGCGCAGGGCAGGGCGGACAGGTCCCGGGCCGCAGCGGCCAGCACCGCGCCGCCCAGGCTGGCCCGGACCGGTCCCTCCGGCCGCAGGACGGTGCAGATCCCGCGGTCGACCCGGGCCACCCGGCCCGGACGGTGGTCGGTGTGTCGTCGTACGTGCGCCGCCCGGTCGGCATCCCAGCCGAGGGCGGTCAGGTCGAGTGTCATGGCATCCTCATCGGTGTCGAGGGGCATCAGGGCGGAACACGCGTGCTACCAGCGGCATGCTCGACCACCTCCTTCGACTTCCGGTGCCGCGTTCTGCGACGGTAGGCGGCCGGCCGACGCGCGGAAAGCGATTTCCCCGGCGACGCGGCGGTCCCATACCCACTAGGGTCGGGGCGTGACCAGTGATCCGCTGCTGCTGACCGGCGAGGTGGGCGACGCCACGGCCCGGCTGCTGCGTACCGTGGCCGGCTTCGACGCCGCGGACGTCGCCGCCGCGTCCCTGCTACCGGGCTGGAGCCGTGGTCATGTGCTGACCCACCTGGCCCGCAACTCCGACGGCCTCGTCAACCTGCTCACCGCCGCCCGCACCGGCGAGCCCATCCCGATGTACGCCAGCGCCGAGGCCCGGGTCGCCGACATCGAGGCCGGGGCAGGCCGTACGCCGGACGACCTCCGCGACGACCTGCGCCGCGGAGCGGAGCGGTTCGCCGCGGCGGTCGACGCGATGCCGGTCGAGGCCTGGGCGGCCACCGTGCAGACCCGCCGTGGCCCCTGGCCGGCGGCGCTGCTGGTCTGGGCGCGGCTGCGGGAGGTCGAGGTGCACCACGTCGACCTGGCCGCCGGCTACCGACCGGCCGACTGGCCGGAGGCGTTCGCCCAGCGGCTGCTGCACGAGGTGACGACCGGGCTGGCCGACAATCCCAAGGCGCCGGCCATGGTGCTGCGCTTCGACGGCGTCCGCCACGAGATCGTCGTGGGTGAGCCGGCGGGGGCGCCCACGATCACCGGCGCGGCCCCGGACCTGGCCGCCTGGCTGATCGGTCGCAGCGCCGGCGAGGTGCTCACCGTCACCCCCGACGGTCCCCTGCCGACCCCACCAGAATGGATCTGACAGCGCCATGACCTACACCGGAGACGTCACGCCTGGCGGCGCGCCGGCCGTCCGCGAGCTCGACCGGCTCACCATCACCAAGGTGTCGGTCGGGCCGATGGACAACAACGCCTACCTGCTGCGCTGCCGGGACAGCGGCGAGCAGGTGCTGATCGACGCCGCGAACGAGGCGTCCCGCCTGCTCGACCTGGTCGGCGACGGCGGCCTGACCGCGGTGGTCACCACGCATCGGCACAGGGACCACTGGGTGGCCCTGGCGGAGGTGGTCGCCAAGACCGGCGCCCGCCCGCTGGTGCACGCCGACGACGCCGAGGGGCTGCCGATCGACGCCGAGCCGCTGCGCGACGGCGACACCGTCCCGGTCGGTGACTGCGCCCTGGAAGTGATCCACCTCAAGGGACACACCCCGGGCTCGATCGCGCTGCTCTACCGGGACCCGTCCGGCGTCCCGCATCTGTTCACCGGCGACTCGCTTTTCCCCGGCGGGGTTGGCAACACGCACCAGGACCCGGCCGCCTTCGCGTCGCTCATCGACGACGTCGAACGTAAGCTCTTCGACCGGCTGCCGGACGAGACCTGGTTCTACCCGGGGCACGGCAAGGACAGCACGCTGGGCGCCGAACGGCCCGCGCTGCCGCAGTGGCGGGCCCGCGGCTGGTAGGCCGCCGGTCCTGGGCCTCGGCCCGAGCCGCCGCACCGCTCACCGGGGGCGCAGCACCTGGACCCGGCGTACCGGGGAGTCGACCGAGGGCTCGGTGGTGGGCACCGGGTAGCTGGCCACCACCTCCAACCGGTCGGGTGGCAGGTGTCCCCGGTCCGGGTCGCCGACCAGCACCTCGACGCCCCGCTCGGCGGCCCGCTGCAGGAACGGCAGCACCCGCTCGGCCAGTGCGGCGTCGTAGAGCACGTCGCCGGCCAGCAGCAGATCGGCGCGGACCGTGGCGTCCAGCAGATCCGCGTCGGTGGCCGCCACGGCCACCCGGTTGGCGCGCGCGTTGACGGTGACGGCGGCGACCGCGTACGGGTCGATGTCGTTGGCGACCACCCGCTCGGCGCCGGCGAGCGCGGCGGCGATGGCCACCAGCCCGGAGCCGGCGGCCAGGTCGACCACCCGCCGACCGGCGGCCAGCTCGGGGTGGTCGAGCAGGTGGCGGGCCAGCGCCTGACCGCCCGCCCACACCGAGGCCCAGTACGGCGGTGCCAGCCGGTGGCCGGCCGCCGCCTCCATCCGGGCCCACCAGAGGATCGCGTCCTCCGCCAGGTGCAGGCGTACCTCGGGCACGAACGGCGCGGCGACGAGCCGGAGGCGATCCAGACCGGCCCCGGGCGCGGCGATCTCCCGTTCCAGGTCCTCCAGCGCCGTCGGCTCCCTCACCGGGGCAAGCATGCCGGGTGCCGACCCGTCGCGCAGGGATATTCCCCACTCGGGGCGTATTACGGAGGCACGCCGGCACTTCCGCCAGCAGATTGCGGTTTGGACGGTTAGTGTCGGAGCGGTACAGGGCGATCATCGGCCGCGGCCGGTGCTCACCCGCTTTGAACAGGGAGAGAGACGCATGGCAACCGGCACGGTCAAGTGGTTCAACTCGGAAAAGGGCTTCGGCTTCATCGAGCAGGACGGCGGGGGGCCGGACGTGTTCGTCCACTATTCGGCCATCCAGAGCGGCGGCTACCGTGAGCTGCAGGAGGGTCAGAAGGTCGAGTTCGACGTGACCCAGGGACAGAAGGGCCCGCAGGCGGACAACGTCCGCCCGCTGTAGTTCCGTGCCGGCGGCGGCGGTTGGGGGCTCCGACCGCCGCCGCAGCCCATGCTCATCGTGCTCCGCAGCAGGTGAACGGCTCGCTCAGGCCGGCGACGCCGGCAGGTCACGGCGCCGCCGCAGCGGCCCGACCAGCAGGATCAGCGGGGTCAACGCCAGCCACGCGGTCATCACCCGGATTGCCCCGGCCGGGCCCCACGCGGCACCCAACGCGCCGGCCAGCACGGCCGCCAACGGGATGGTTCCGTAGTTCAACAGCTGCATGCTCACCGTCACCCGCCCGAGCAGGACGTGCGGGGTGTACGTCTGCCGAAAACTGCCCTTGACCACGTTGCCCACCGCGACGCCCAGGCTGACCAGCGCTCCGCCGAGCACCAGCCACCCCACTCGCAGGCCCGGGCCGGCCAGCGGGATGAGCAGTGCGGGCGGCCCGGTGGCCGCGGCGGCGAGCAGCAGCGCGTGGGCGGAGCCGAACCGTCGGGCGAGGACGGTGGCCAGGCCGGCGCCGACGATTCCACCCACGCTGGCCAGCCCGATCAGCAGGCCGACCAGGCCCGCCGGCAGCCCGGCGGAGCGGACCAGGAAGACCACCAGGACGGCCTGGTAGCCGGTGAGCCCGATGTTGCTGGCCGCGCCGAACACGGTCAGCACCCGCAGGTACCGGTCCCGCAGGACGAACCGCAGCCCGTCCGCCACCTCCCCGGCCAGCGAGGACGGTCCGGCGGGCCGGCCGGGTCGCGCCTCGACCGTCCGGATGCGCCCCAGGCAGACGGCCGAGACCAGGAAGGTGACCGCGTCCAGCAGCACCGCGGTCACCGCGCCGGCGAGCTGGGCGATCAGCCCGGCCAGCCCGGGACCGACCAGATAGCTCGCGGTCTGCGTCACGTGCAGCTTCGCGTTGCCCTCCGGCACCTGCTCGGGCCGCAGCAGGGTGGGCAGGTGGACCTGGCCCGCGGTCTCGAAGAAGACCCGGGCCAGGCCGGCGCCCAGCGCCACGACGAGCAGCTGGCCGATGGTGAGTACGCCGAGCACGGCGGCCACCGGCACGCTGAGGAACAGCGCCGCCGACACCAGGTCGCAGGCGATCATCACCGGACGGCGACGCACCCGGTCCACCCACGCGCCGGCGGGCAGACCGGCCAGCAGCCACGGCAGCCAGGCGGCTGCGGTGAGGACCGCCACCTGGAAGGTGGTCGCGTCCAGCACCGCCACCGCGGCCAGCGGCAACGCCACCGCGGTCACGTTGCTGCCCACGGCGCTGACCGTCTGCCCGAGCCAGAGCAGCCGGAAGTCGCGGTGTCGGAACAGGCCGCCGGGTGGCGGCGGCACCGCCGCGGGCGTACGCAGCGGCGCGGCCACGGTCGACGGCCCGGTCACGGTTGGCCCGGGACGCCGTGCGCGAACAGGAAGACCGGCTGGCGTTCCCGTCCGTCGTCCGGCCGGTTCGCCCAGCGGGCGAAGAGCTCGATCATCTCGCGGCTCAGCTCGGCCAGTTCCTCCGGGGTCAGGTGCACCCAGCTGTCGGTGCTGAACGGCCCGTCGCCCCAGGCCGCGTGGGCGTCCTCGGTCGCGGCCTGCCAGGCGCGGACGAGGGCGACGTGCCGGTCCAGGTTGAGCGAGGTGGCGGCGTCGGCCACCGCCCGGGCTGCGGGATCGGCGTCGAAGTCGGCGTTGGACCAGCGTACGGCGCGGGTGCGCAACCCCCACCAGCGCTCTCGGCGGTCCCGGGCCAGTTCGGGTGCCTCGTCCACCAGTTCGGCGGCGGCCAGCACCTTCAGGTGGTGGCTGACGTTCGCCGGGGCCTGGCCGGTCCGCTCGGCGAGCAGGCCGACGGTCGACGGGCCGTAGACCTTGAGCACGTCCATGAGCCGGCGGCGCAGCGGATGGGCGAGCGCGGCGAGGACGCGCGAGTCGGTGACGTTCCGGACGTCGGGCTTCTCCATGCCAGAGAGCCTGACATCGGCAAGAGCTGTTGCGCAATAACTCTTGCCGAAATATCGCGGGGCGATTCACGGCCGAGAGTCGCGGTTCACGGTCAGCGCGTGGCGTTGTCCGGGTCGGTGCCGGCCGTCCGCCGGGCCGGCTCGCCGCGAGCGGCCCGGATGGCGTCGCGATGTTCCCGCATCGAGATCACCATCTCGGCCATGAACCGGTGCACGACCTCCAGTTCCTCGTCGCTGAACCGGGCCATCACCTCGTCGTTGCGGCGCCCGAGCGGGGCGAAGAAGCTGCGGGCCAGGGCGGCACCCGGGTCGGCGTAGTGCAGGAACACCTTGCGCCGGTCGGCGGTGTCCCGGTCGCGCCGGATGTGGCCGCCCCGTTCCAGCCGGTCGATCAGCGCGGTCACCGAGCCGGAGGAGAGGTTGAGCTGTTCCCCGAGACGCCCCGGGGTGATCGGGTCACCGAGCAGTTCGGCGTCCATCACGGCGATCAGCGCGTGCAGATCGGTGGCGTTGAGCCCGTGCAGGCCGGCGAAAGCGTGACCGATGTGCTGCGCCTCCACGGAGTAGCGCCGCAGGTCACGGGTGATATCCGCGACCATCTGCCCACGCCGGTCGTCCCGCCGCCGATACATGCTCTGCGCTGCCACGTCTCGTCGATGCCCCCTGCCCGTTCGCTGTCGGTTGCAGCATAGAGCAGACCTCGATAATCTCGTCCATCAAGATACTCGACTGGCAAGATTAATCCCCGCAACGATCACATGAGGGCATCGATGTCACTGTTCACCCGCGTCGCCCGGGGCCGGCTGGCCGCCTGGCTCACCGTGGCCGTCGCGCTCGTCGCCGGTGCGGTCATCTTCGGACTCCCCCGGCCCGACAACCCCGCCCCCGTCTCCGCCACCGGCCTCTCCGCGCAGTGGCAGTCGACCCAGGTCGAACGCCTGCAGAAGCAACTGCCGTCCAGCGAGGTCCAGCCCGCCGTCGTCGCGGTCAGCCGAGCCGACCGGGCCCCGCTGACCGAGTCCGACCGGGCCGCCCTCGCCGACCGGTCGGCCGCGCTGGCCCGACTCGCCGTCGGCGGTCAGGTCAGCCCGGCGCAGATTTCCCCCGACGGCACCGTGGCCCTCGTCGCCGTACCGCTGTCCACCGCCGGCGGTCAGCAGGCCGTGGTCGACGAGGTCGCCCAACTGCGCGCCGCCGTCACCGACCTGCCCGACGCGCTGACCGTGGCGGTCACCGGCGCGCCGGCCTTCACCGCCGACCTCACCAAGGTCTTCGACGGCGCCGACGTGACGCTGCTCGCGGTGACCGCCGCCGTCGTCGCGCTGCTGCTGCTCGTCACCTACCGCAGCCCGTTCCTGTGGCTCGTGCCGCTGCTGGTGGTCGCCGCGACCGAGCAACTCACCCAGCGCGCCGTCGCCACGATCGTGCCGGCACTCGGGATCCACCTCCAGGAAGGCCAGGTCACCGGCATCGCGAGCGTCCTCGTGTTCGGCGCCGCCACCGACTACGCCCTGCTGCTGATCGCCCGCTACCGGGAGGAACTGCGCCGCGAGCAGGACCGGTTCACCGCGATGCGGGCCGCCCTGCGTCGCACCGCCGAACCGATCCTCGCCAGCGGCTGCACCGTCGTCCTCGGCGTGCTCACCCTGCTGCTGTCGCAGCAGGAGACCAACCGGGCGCTCGCGGTCGCCTGCGCCACCGGCGTGGTGTTCGCCATGCTCTCCGCGCTCCTCGTGCTCCCCGCCATCCTGGTGATCTTCGGACGGGGATTGTTCTGGCCGTTCGTACCCCGGCTCGGCAGCCCGGCGCGGGAGGGCCGCCTGTGGGGCCGGCTCGGCGCCGCCGTCGTCCGCCGGCCGGCGCCGGTCGCGGCGCTCGCCACGCTGCTCCTCGCCGGCCTGGCCCTGGGCGGCCTTGGCGTGCGCAGCGGCCTGTCGGAGACCGAGCAGTTCCGGGTGAAGCCGGAGGCGGTGGCCGGGGCAGAGACCCTCGCCCGGGCCTTCCCGGCCGGCACCACCCAACCGGTCGCCGTGCTCACCAATCCCGCTGCGGCGCAGGCCGTGCCGGCCGCGGCCAGCACGGTCGACGGGGTCGCCTCCGCCCGGCCCGGGCCCGCCGGGGACCGCGTCGCCCAGGTCGACGTGGTGCTGGCCGCCGAGCCCGGCAGCGCCGCCTCGGACCGGGCCGTGGCGGCGCTGCGCGACGCCGTCGCCGCCGTGCCGGACTCGGCGCCGCCTGCGGTCGCCGGCGCCGACGCCCCGACGGGCGCGCTGGTCGGCGGTACGGTCGCCGCCACCTACGACGCGGAGCAGGCGAACACCGAGGATCTACGGCTGATCCTGCCGATCATCCTGCTGCTCGTCGGGGCGGTGCTGGTGCTGCTGCTGCGCGGCCTGCTCGCCCCGGCGCTGCTGGTACTCACCGTCATCGCCTCGTTCTTCGCCAGCCTCGGCGCGGCCTGGCTGGTCTTCGACCACCTGCTGGGCTTCCCGGCACTCGACAGCGGCGTGCTGCTGCTCGCCTTCGTGTTCCTGGTGGCCCTCGGCGTGGACTACAACATCTTCCTGGTCACCCGGGCCCGGGAGGACGCCCGCAGCACCGGCACCCGGGCCGGCATGCTCTCCGCGCTGCGGGTCACCGGCGGGGTCATCACCAGCGCCGGTGTGCTGCTCGCGGCGGTCTTCGCCGTGCTCGGCGTGCTTCCGCTGATCACTCTCACCCAGATCGGGATCATCGTCTGCGTGGGCGTGCTACTGGACACCCTGCTGGTCCGGACGGTGCTGGTGCCGGCGCTGGCGTTCGTGCTCGGCGACCGGTTCTGGTGGCCGGGTCGGATCCGACGCGAACCCGCTCAGTAGCTCAGGCATTCACACTCGGTCATCAATGCCCGCACGTTCCGCACGTACTGCGGGTTCGGGATGGCGAGGGGCTGGTCCTCCCGGGCCACCGCGTTGTGCCCGTAGTTGTACGCGGCGATGACCGCGTTGAGCAGGCATGAGTTCAGCTCAGCGGTGCACAGCGAGGCGTCCAGCCGGTAGTCCGACTCGAAGTACATGTCTCCGATGTACTTGGTGAGCCAGGCGAGATAGTTCGCGCCCAGGTAGGCGTTGTCCCGGTAGGCGTTGATGTCGTACGACTGGCCAAAGCGCTGGTTCATCCAGTCAGCGGTGGCAGGCATCACCTGCATCAGCCCGATGCCACCGTCGCAGGCCACGATGTCGGACTGCCAGCCGCTCTCCTGCCAGGCCGTGGCCTTCATCAGGCTGAGCGGGATCTTGATGTCGGGGGCCGAGGTCGGCCAGTACGTCCTCGCGGCCGCATCCGACAACGCCGCCTTCACCTGGCTGTTGGTCGCCTTGGTGCCCTGGTGGCTGGGCTTGCACCCGGCGGGCGCCGGCTTCGGCGGCGGCGGCGGAAGCTTGGTCTCGATCGGCGGCTTCGGCTTGGGCAGCGGCCCGGCGGCCGTCCGGGTGGGCTTCGGCTTCGGCTTGGGCTTGACCGTCGGCGTGGCGCTCGGGCTGGGTCTGGCGCTGGGCGCCACGCCCATGCCCTCGACCGCTGCCGGTGGCTCCTCGGTCGACTTGGCGGCCGGGGCGTCGACGGGCACCTGCGTGGGCAGCTCCCCTGCCACGTCCGGAGGCAGGGGCTTCTCGCCTCCGCACCCGGTGATCACGACCGCCAGCGTCAGCGCGGCGGTCGCTGTGGCCCATCGGCCGATTCCCCGTCGCATCAGGCCCCTCCCCGCGGTTGTCCGCCGCACCCTAACAAGGATCGACGGATTCCAGGGGGACGCCCGTCGCCGTCCGACCCGGCTGCGGCCCCGGCGGGCGGGCGCAGTCGGGGGCCGGACCGGTGGTCGGCGAGTGTGTCTCCGATCACGGCGCCAGCGGTCATCGCCGACAGCGTCGGGACGAGCCGTAGCGTCCCCGCGTACGCTTGGAAGCCGACCAGCAGCACCGGTCACCTCGCCCGACATCAGCAGCCCGACGATCACGCGGTTCCGCCCGCGCCGATCATCGCGGCGACCAGGTAGATCGGCGGGGCCGGTGGGCCCGACAGCCATGTCAACGGCTCGGGCACGGTCCCCGTGTGGGGCCGGCCGGCCAGTCGCCGAACCGGTCGGGACAGCAGTTTCGGTAGAGATCCGGGCGGCCTCGGGGGTGACCCCGCGGCGTCCCACGACAACCGCAGACAGGAGTATGGAGGGTATGCAGCTACGCACCGACCTCCGCAACGTCGCCATCATCGCCCACGTCGACCACGGCAAAACGACCCTGGTCGACGCCATGTTGCGGCAGGCCGGCGCCTACGGCGCCCGCGGTGAGGTCACCGAGCGGGTCATGGACTCGATGGACCTCGAGCGGGAAAAGGGCATCACCATCCTCGCCAAGAACACCGGCGTGCGATACCTGCCGGCGGACGGGTCCGAGCCGGTCACCATCAACATCATCGACACCCCCGGCCACGCCGACTTCGGCGGCGAGGTCGAGCGCGGCCTGACCATGGTCGACGGGGTGATTCTCCTGGTCGACGCCAGCGAGGGCCCACTGCCGCAGACCCGGTTCGTACTCCGCAAGGCCCTCAAGGCCCGGCTGCCGATCATCCTGGTGATCAACAAGGTGGACCGCCCCGACGCCCGGATCAAGGAGGTCGTGGACGAAGCCTACGAGCTCTTCCTCGACCTGGACGCCGACGAGGAGCAGATCGACTTCCCGATCGTCTACGCCTGCGCCCGCGACGGCATCGCCACCCTCACCCAGCCGGCCGACGGCGCGGTGCCGCAGGACAGCAACAGCCTGGAGCCGCTGTTCCGCACCCTGCTCGACACCATCGCGCCGCCCGCGTACGAGGAGGGCGCGGCACTGCAGGCGCACGTCACCAACCTCGACGCCTCGCCGTTCCTCGGCCGGCTGGCGCTGTGCCGGGTCCGTCAGGGCACCATCAGCAAGGGCCAGACGGTGGCCTGGTGCCGCACCGACGGCAGCACCCAGCGGGTCCGCATCTCCGAGCTGCTGATGACCGAGGGGCTGGAGCGCAAGCCGGCCGAGTCGGCCGGGCCGGGCGACATCATCGCCGTCGCCGGCATCCCGGAAATCATGATCGGCGAGACCCTCGCGGACGCGGACAACCCGGTCCCGCTGCCGCTGATCACCGTCGACGAGCCGGCCATCTCGATGACCATCGGCACCAACACCTCGCCCCTGGTCGGCCGGGTCAAGGGCGCCAAGGTCACCGCGCGCATGGTCAAGGACCGCCTCGACAAGGAACTGATCGGCAACGTTTCGCTGCGGGTGCTGCCCACCGAGCGCCCGGACGCCTGGGAGGTGCAGGGCCGCGGCGAGCTGGCCCTGGCGATCCTGGTCGAGCAGATGCGCCGCGAGTCCTACGAGCTGACCGTCGGCAAGCCGCAGGTCGTCACCCGGGAGATCGACGGCCGGACCTGCGAGCCGGTCGAGCGGCTGACCATCGACGCCCCGGAGGACTACCTCGGCGCGATCACCCAGCTGCTGGCCACCCGCAAGGGCCGGATGGAGCAGCTGGTCAACCACGGCACCGGCTGGATCCGGATGGAGTGGCTGGTCCCGGCCCGCGGCCTGATCGGCTTCCGCACCGAGTTCCTCACCGAGACCCGGGGCACCGGCATCCTGCACCACGTCTTCGAGTCGTACGAGCCGTGGTTCGGCGAGCTGCGTACCCGCAACAACGGCTCGCTGGTGGCTGACCGGGCGGGCTCGGTCACCGCGTTCGCCATGACCAACCTCCAGGAACGTGGCCAACTCTTCGTCGAGCCGGGCACCGAGGTGTACGAGGGCATGATCGTCGGGGAGAACTCCCGCACCGACGACATGGACGTCAACATCACCAAGGAGAAGAAGCTCACCAACATGCGCTCGTCCACGGCGGACGAGACCGAGAAGCTGATTCCGCCGCGCAAGCTGTCGCTGGAGCAGGCCCTCGAGTTCTGCCGCGAGGACGAGTGCGTCGAGGTGACCCCCGCCGCCGTACGCATCCGCAAGGTCATCCTCGACCAGACCCAGCGCGGCCGCCTCGCCGCCCGCCGCAAGCACGCTGGCTGACCCGCCTTTGTTGATCATGAGGTTGGCGGTCGATTCGGAGATCGACATCGCCGCCAACCTCATGATCAACGCGGGTCAGGCGGGCGACCGTGGGGGCGGGGATCGGCTACGGTCAGCGCATGATCTGGGAGGATCTCGACGCGCATTTGGACAGGGTGCCAGGCACTGTTTCCGCGTATGTGGGGCGGCTGGGTGCCCCACCGACCTGGGCCCGGCTGGGCGACGCCACCCACTACGCGGCCAGCACCATGAAGGCGGCCGTGCTGGTGGCGCTGTACCGCGCCGCCGAGGCCGGCCGGCTGGACCTGGACGACCCGACCCCGGTGCGCAACAGCTTCGACTCCGCCGCGCCGGGCGCACCCCGGTTCACCAACGACCGCAACTACGACAACGACGACGCGGTCTGGGCGCGGGTCGGCGGCACCGCACCGCTGCGCTGGCTCGCCGAACGCATGATCATCCGGTCCAGCAACCTGGCCACCAACATCATCATCGGCCACGTCGGACTACCCGCCGTGGCCGAGGCGTGGGCGCTCGCCGGAGCGCGACACAGCGTCACCGGCCGGGGCATCGAGGACTACGCGGCCCGCGACACCAACATCGACAACCTGGTCACCGCCGCCGACCTGGCCGCCCTCCTCAGCGAACTGGCCCTCGGCGCCCGCCGGCCCGGCCCGCTGGCCTCCCCGGCCGGATGCGCCGCCATGCTCGACGTCCTGTTCGCCCAGGAACACCGCGAGGACCTCGCCGCCGGGCTGCCCGACGGCACCCGGATCGCGCACAAGAACGGCTGGATACGCGGCATCCGACACGGCGCCGGCGTGGTCTACCCGGCCGACGCCCCGCCGTACACGATCGTCGTCTGCACCACCACCGAGCTGGCCGACGGCGGCCCGAGCGGCGAGGAGACCGAGGACGACGCCTGCCGCCTGATCGCGAACATCTCCGCCCGGGTGTGGGCGTCCCGCCACGACCTGACCGACTGACCAGCCCGGCCCGCCGACACCGCACGCCGGCGGGCCGCCCTGGATAGAGTGCCGCAATGACCATCGCCGAGGTACGCACCCACCGGCTCTCCGCCCCCTTACACACCCCGTTCGTCACCGCGCTGCGCCGCACGACCACGGTGGACACCCTGGTCGTCGAGGTGGTCGACGCCGACGGGCGGTCCGGGTTCGGCGAGGCACCGCAGGTCTGGCAGGTCACCGGGGCGTCCATCGCGGGCGCCGAGGCATGCGTCCGGGACCTCCTCGCGCCCGCGCTGACCGGGCGGGACGCCGACGACCTTCAGGCCCGCTGCGCCGCGGTACGCCGCGCGGTGGTCGGCAACGAATCCGCCAAGGCAGCCGTCGACGTCGCCCTGCACGACCTGGCCGCACGGCGGCTCGGCGTACCCCTGGTGCGGCTGCTCGGCGGCACCGCGCTGCGGGTGCCGACGGACGTCACCCTGGCCGCCGGCGACGCGGTGGACCTGGCCGCCGCTGCGAAGCAGCGCCGGAACGAGGGCTTCACCGTGCTCAAGCTGAAGGTCGGCACCGACGCCCGAGGCGACCTCGACCGGGTCCGCGCGGTCCGCGCCGCGGTCGGCCCGGACGTACGCATCCGGTTGGACGCCAATCAAGGTTGGACGCCGCGCGAGGCGGTCCGCGTCATCCGGGGCATCGAGGACGCCGGGCTCGACATCGAACTGGTCGAACAACCGGTCCACCGCCGGGACCTGGACGGCCTGGCGTGGGTCAGCGACCGGGTCGACCTGCCGATCCTCGCCGACGAGTCGGTCTACGACGTCCGCGACCTGGTCGAGGTGATCCGCCGCCGGGCCGCCGACATGGTCAACGTCAAGCTGGCCAAGTGCGGCGGCCTGCACACCGCCCGGACGTTGCTCGACCTGGCCACCGCCCACGGCATGGGCACCATCGTCGGCTCGATGATGGAGAGCCCGGTGGGCGTGGGCGCCGCGGCCAGCCTGGTCGCGGCGTACGGCACCAGCGCCGTCTCCGACCTCGACGCCGCCTGGTGGCTGGCCTGGTCGCCGGTACGCGGCGGCATCCGGTACGACGGCGCGAACGTTGTGCTGCCCCACGCACCCGGCCTCGGCATCTCCGAGGTGGCTGAAACTAAGGTCCAGCCGCGCGGTTGAGGGCCGGCGGAATCTTTCCTAGGCTCGCCGGAAAGGACGTGAGGTGGGAGTGGACGTGGAGCTGCAGCCGGGCCGCGAGGCCGTCGTCCGGGTCCCGGTGGCAACCCTCTGGACCGCCCCGGAGGCAATCCGCCCGGTCGACCGCCCCGCCCTGGCCGACCCGCCGGACATCACCGCCTGGATCGGCGGCATGGACCGCGACCAGCGGGTCGGCGACTGCGTGCTCAGCCAACTGCTGCTGGGGGAACGGGTGCTCGTCACCGAGGTGCGCGCCGACGGCTGGGCGCACGTGGTCGCCCTGGAGCAGCCCGCCCCCCGGCTCGACCCCCGCGGCTACCCCGGCTGGCTGCCCGCCGCCCAGCTGGCCGCCGCGCCGGAGACCGACCCGTCCGCCGGCGCACTGGTGGTGGACGCCATGCTCACCACGCTGCGCGCCGCCCCGGACGGCCCGGTGGCGCTGCCCGCCGTGGTCCTCGGCACCCTCCTCGCACCGGCCGGCCGGCCGGTGCACGGGTGGCGGCCGGTCCACGTGCCCGGCCGGGCCGACCCGCTCTGGGCGCCCGAGGGCGACGTCCTGCCGCTGCCCGCCCATCGGCCGGAGGCCAAGGAGGTGCTCGCCGCCGCCGAACGGCTGCGCGACCTGGTCTACCTCTGGGGCGGCGTCTCCACCCACGGCATCGACTGTTCCGGTCTGGTGCGCCTGGCCTGGCGGCGGCACGGGGTGACCCTCCCCCGCGACGCCCACGACCAGGCCGACGCGACCACCCCCCTGACCCTCGGCGAGGAGCGCCCCGGCGACCTCTACTTCTTCGCCCGGCCCGGCCGCCGGATCCACCACGTCGGCATCGTCAGCAGTGAGCCGCACGGTGCGATCCGGCGGATGTTGCACGCCTGCTACCTCCAGCGCCGGGTGGTGGAGGAGTCACTTCCCCCGGACCGGGAGGCGACGCTGGTCGGCGTCCACCGTGTCTGACGCCCGTACTTCCGGCCCTGGAAGCGCCCCTCGGCGCGGTCAGCGCTCGGCTTCGCCCAGCTTGCGACGACGGTCCCAGGACGACTTCATCAGGCTGGCCACGGTCGCGAGGCCCAGGGTGCCCAGGACAACGACCAGCGACAGCCAGATCGGGATGTGCGGTGCCCAGGCCACGGGCCGACCGTCGTTGACGAACGGCAGGTTGTTGTCGGCAAGTGCCTCCAGAATCAGCTTCACGCCGATGAAGCCGAGCAGCACGGCCAGGCCGTAGCTGAGGTAGATCAGCCGGTCCAGCAGCCCGCCGAGCAGGAAATAGAGCTGCCGCAGCCCCATCAACGCGAACACGTTCGCGGTGAAGACCAGGTACGGCTCCTTGGTGATGCCGAAGATCGCCGGGATCGAGTCGAGGGCGAAGATCAGGTCGGTGGTGCCGATGGCGATCATCACGACCAGCAGTGGGGTGAACAGCCGCCGCCCGTTCTCGTGGGTGGTCATCCGCGCGCCGTCGAAGTCTCGGGACAGCGGCAGCGCCTTGCGGCTCCAGCGGATCAACACGTTCTCGCTGAACTCGCCCTCGTTCGGCTCGCCCTGCCGGGCCAGGTTGATCGCGGTGTAGATCAGGAACGCGCCGAAGAGGTAGAAGACCCAGGAGAATCGAGCCAGCAACGCGGCGCCGGCGGCGATGAAGGCGCCCCGCATGACCAGCGCCAGCACGATGCCGATGAGCAGCACCTTCTGCTGGTACGGCCGGGGCACCGCGAAGCGGCCCATAATGATCACGAAGATGAAGAGGTTGTCCACCGAGAGGCTGTACTCGGTGAGCCAGCCGGTGTAGAACTGGCCGGCGATGCTCGGCCCGGCGGCGAGCCAGAGCCCGGCGCCGAAGAGCAGAGCCAGCCCGAGGTAGAAGCCGACCCACATGCTCGACTCACGGACGCTGGGCTCATGCGGGCGCCGACCGGTGATGAACAGGTCGACGAGCAGGACCCCGATCAACACGACAAGGGTCACGGCCCACACCAGTCCGGACACGTTCAATTCGCTCCTCCGGCAGACACGCAGCGTCGGGCACACCGTACGCCGAGCGGCGGTCCGGGGTGCGCCTACGCTGACTCTGGGTGACTGTCGGAGGTCTCTTCCGCCACCGACTCGAGGTGCCGAGCCGCTGACCAACGGAGCCGGGTCGTATCACCGGGGGCCCGGTGCTCTTCCGTGCTGACGACTCCGTCGCGGGGGAATACTCCCCTCCTTGGCCGCCATCATTCACCATCAGACCCGATGAGCGCATCCCGGGATCCCAGATTGGTTCAGGGAATCAGGTTCCGGTGTGAGACGGAACTCGCTCCGCAGCACGTCCTAGGAGGCTAGGCGTTCTGCTGCGGCGGTCCGCTATCCGGGACGCCGCCCCCGGCGCCCACGGGTTCACACCCGGCGTGCGAGGCTCCCGGCATGGTTCTTGAGGTTGCACTGATCGATGTGATGCCCGGACACGAGGACGACTTCGCCGCCGCGTACGCGCAGGCGCACCCGATCCTCAGCGGCACCGAGGGATGCCGCTCGGTGCGGATGACCCGGGGCGTGGAGTCGCCGTCGCGGTTCGTGCTGCTGGTCGAGTGGGACTCGGTCGAGGCGCACGAGGTCAACTTCCGGCAGAGCGAGCGGTTCCCGCAGTGGCGGGCACTCATCGGCCCGTACTTCGCCAACCCGCCACTGGTCGAGCACTTCATCGACGTAGCGGCCTGACCTGTCGTACCCGTCGCATAGATTGCGCGTGACGCGCCGGCCACCGGTCCCGACGACGATCGGGGGCGCCGGGCCTGGTGGCCGCGCGAGGCAACCCGGCCGTGCCGCCGCTCAGTGCGGCTCCGGGGCCACGGCCTCGCGCGACTCGGCCGCCAGAGCGTGCCGCGGCTCGCGGGGGCGGGGCACGAGGGCCGACCCGAGCCGGCGCGCCAGCAGCTCCACGCTCTCGTCCTCCGACAGCGCCGCCGCCAGCAGCCAGTCGATCAGCCGCTCGTAGCAGGCGAGGTCGGCCTCGGCGACCAGCCGCAGATCGGTGGTGAGTGTCTCCACCAGCACCGTGCGGGGGTCCGCCGGGTCCGGGTAGGCGTAGTAGGAGAAGGCGGCCAGCGGGTGGACGCCGCCGTGGGGAGCGGCGTCTCGCGACAACAGCCGGACGGTGATGTGCGGTCGCTCGGCGAGGGCGACCAGGTGCCGCAGCTGGTCCCGCCAGACGTCGGCCGGCGCGCCGCCCGGGTCGCAGACCCGCTCGTCGAGCAGGGCCGTGTAGCGGGGCGGGTCCGCCCGGCGCAGCACCTCCTGACGCATCGCCCGGGCCCGTACGTCCGCACCCACGTCCACGCCCTCGTGTAGCAGCGCGCCGGCGGTGACCCGCAGGCGGGCGTACGCCGGGGTCTGAAGCAGCCCGGGCACGACGGCGGGCTGGTATTCGACGATACGGGCGGCGCCCGCCTCCAGCTCCGCGTATGCCCGCTGTCGCTCCCCCATCTCGCTCAGCGCCCGGGACCAGCCCCGGCCGGTGGCGGCATCCCGGGCGATGACGATCAACTCGTCCCGCTGACCGGGCGGCACCTCGTAGACGTCGAGCAGGTCGAGCACGTCGGCCAGGTCCGGCCGGCTCTGGCCAAGCTCGATGCGGGACAACTTGGACGTGGACGCCCAACCGAGCCGGCCACAGACCGCCTCCAGGGTGAGCGACTGCCGGCGGCGGATCCGGCGCAGCTCCGCGCCGAGTCGCACCCGCCGGACGACAGGACTTGCTGACATCGGCATGCGTCCCTCCCCACCGAGGGAGACTACGCAGGACAGTCACAGACGGCAATACCTTGATTGCGTAGTGCTATCGAGATGTCGCGTCAGCTTCCGGCCGGCCGTCACTTCACGCCGGCGACGTCCATCCCGCGCAACTCCTTCTTGAGATCGGCGACCTCGTCCCGGATCCGGGCGGCCAGCTCGAACTGGAGCTCCCGTGCGGCGGCGAGCATCTGCTCGTTGAGCTCCTGGATGAGGTTGGCCAGGTCGGCCCGGGCCATCCCCTCCCGGGACGGGGTGGCGGCGCCGCCACGAGCCCGGCTGCGGGTCTCCTTGACCGGCGCCTTGCCCCGGGAGAGCTGCCGGGCGGCCCCGCCCACGCGGGTGTTCTCGGTGTCCTCCGCCTCGCGGTAGATGTCGTCGAGGATGTCGTGGATCCTTTTGCGCAGCGGCTCGGGACTGATGCCGCGCGCCTCGTTGTGCGCGATCTGCTTGGCCCGACGCCGGTCGGTCTCGTCGATCGCGTTCGCCATCGACGGGGTGATCTTGTCGGCGTACATGTGGACCTGGCCGGAGACGTTACGGGCGGCCCGGCCGATGGTCTGGATCAGCGACCGACCGCTGCGCAGGAAGCCCTCCTTGTCGGCGTCGAGGATCGCCACCAGGGAGACCTCGGGCAGGTCGAGGCCCTCCCGGAGCAGGTTGATGCCGACCAGCACGTCGTAGTCGCCCTTACGCAGCTCGCGCAGCAGCTCCACCCGACGCAGCGTGTCGACCTCGGAGTGCAGGTAGCGCACCCGGATGCCGTTCTCCAGGAGGTAGTCGGAGAGGTCCTCGGCCATCTTCTTGGTCAGCGTGGTGACCAGCACCCGCTCGTCCCGCTCGGTGCGCAGCCTGATCTCGTGCATGAGGTCGTCGATCTGCCCCTTCGTGGGCTTCACCACGACCTCCGGGTCGACCAGGCCCGTCGGCCGGATGACCTGCTCGACATACTCGCCCTGGGCCTGCTCCAACTCCCAGGAGCCCGGGGTGGCGGAGAGGAACACCAGCTGGCCGACCCGATCCAGGAACTCGTCGAAACGCAGCGGCCGGTTGTCGGCGGCGCTGGGCAGCCGGAAGCCGTGGTCGATCAGCATCCGCTTGCGGGACGCGTCGCCCTCGTACATGCCGCCGATCTGCGAGACCGTCTGGTGCGACTCGTCGATGACGGTGACGAAGTCGTCGGGGAAATAGTCGAGCAGACAGTGCGGAGGATCACCCGGCTGACGCCCGTCGATGTGCATGGAGTAGTTCTCGATGCCGGAGCAGAAGCCGACCTGCCGCATCATCTCGATGTCGTACGTGGTGCGCATCCGCAGCCGCTGCGCCTCCAGCAGCTTGCCCTGCCGCTCCAGCTCGGCCAGCCGCTCGCCCAGCTCGGTCTCGATGTCGCGGATCGCCCGCTCCATCCGCTCCGGGCCGGCCGCGTAGTGCGTGGCCGGAAAGATCAACAGGTGGTCGACCTCGCGGACCACGTCCCCGGTGAGCGGGTTGAGATAGTAGAGCTTCTCCACCTCGTCGCCGAAGAGCTCGATCCGGACGGCCAGCTCCTCGTACGCCGGAATGATCTCCAACGTGTCGCCCCGGACCCGGAAGGTGCCCCGCTGGAAGGCGATGTCGTTGCGCGTGTACTGGATCTCGACCAGCCGGCGCAGCAGCTGATCGCGGTCGAACTCCTGCCCGACCGCGACCCGGACCGCGCGGTCCAGGTATTCCTCCGGGGTGCCCAGGCCGTAGATCGCCGAGACGGTGGCCACCACGATCACGTCCCGCCGGGTGAGCAGCGACATGGTGGCGGCGTGCCGCAGTCGCTCGACCTCCTCGTTGATCGAGGAATCCTTCTCGATATAGGTGTCGGTCTGCGGAATGTACGCCTCGGGCTGGTAGTAGTCGTAGTAGGAGACGAAATATTCCACCGCGTTGTGCGGGAGCAGCTCCCGGAACTCCTTGGCCAACTGGGCGCAGAGCGTCTTGTTCGGCGCGAGCACCAGGGTCGGCCGTTGCAGCCGCTCCACCAACCATGCCGTGGTGGCGCTCTTGCCGGTGCCGGTCGCGCCGAGCAGTACCGTGTGACGATCGCCACGCCGCACGCGACGCTCAAGCTCGTCGATGGCTGCCGGCTGGTCACCGGCCGGCTGAAACTCGCTGACGACCTGAAAACGGCCGTCGAGCCGGGGAATGTCGAGCGCCATGACCTCAACGGTACGCCCGAGGCCTGACAGTTTCGGGCCACCCACCGCAGCTCCGAGACCTGCTTCGATATTCCCATTGTGTGCCCCAACCCGCCCGGCTACGCTCTCACCGTAGGCCGCTCGCGGCGGCCGTCCGGGCCGGTGGCCGCCCCTTCGGGGCCCGGCCGCCCCCGGCACCGACGGTCGCAGCACCCGGGACGACCGGCGTGCGCACCGACGTGGTCGCGCGGCACACGCGCAGACCGGCCGCCGCGAGCGCCCCTACTCGTCGCCGATCCCCACCGCCGCGCCTCACCAGGGCCGGGTCAGGGTAGCCAGCCGGTCCGCGCGGCCCACTCCTCGGCGCGCCGGTGCTCCTCGTCGAACCAGGGCTCCTTGAGCATGCCGTACGCGACGCTGTCCGGAGCCGCGGCGGCCAGTTCCCGCTTCAGCCGCAGGTAGGCGGCCCGCTGGTCCGGATCGGCGCGCAGGTGGTCGCGCATCAGCAGCGCGTACCGCCAGCCGGGCGAGCCGGCCTGGCGCAGATGCAGGTACACCGGGCGGGCCGGGTCGGCGCTGCCGTGCAGCCGCTTCTCCCACCGGGCGCCGCCCGGCCGGCGAGGGTTGTCCCACCAGTCGCCGGGCAGTCGCGGGAACCCGGCGTCGGCGAGCCGCTCGGCGAGCGCTCCGTCGGCCTGCGCCAGCGACGGCACGGTGAGCTGGATGTCGATGACGTCCTTCGCGGCCAGCCCGGGCACGGCGGTGGAACCGACGTGGTCCACCCGCACGTCGGCGCCGACCGCATGCCGGATCCGGGCGGCCAGCCGGGCGTACTGCCGGGGCCAGGTCGGGTCGGGTTCGGTGAGCACCAGCCGCCGGGGCCGGACCGCGCGACGCTCACGGAGGTTGCGCTCGTAGGGCACCAGACGCTCGCGCCAGAGCGCGTCCACCGCAGCGTGCAACTCGTCCCGGGTGCCGTCGTTGGTGAGCAACACGTCGGCCGCCGCTTCCCGGCGGGCGTCGTCGGCCTGCGCGGCGATCCGCCGCTCGGCCTCCGCGCGGTCCATGCCGCGGTCGCGCGCCAGCCGCTCCACCCGGGTGGTCACCGCCGTCTGCACCACGACCACCAGGTGGTACGTGGGCGCGAGCCCCACCTCGACCAGCAGCGGCACATCGTTGACCACGATCGCGTCCCGGGGCGCAACTGCCGCCAGCTCGGCGGTCCGCGCCCGGACCCGGGGATGGGTGATCGCCTCCAGCCGGCGGCGGGCCGCCTCGTCGGCGAAGACGATCGCGCCCAGCGCCGCCCGGTCGAGGGCGCCGTGCGCGTCCAGCACCCCGTCGGAGAAGGCGGCAACGATCTCGGCCAGCCCCTCGCTGCCCGGAGCGACCACCTCGCGGGCGATCCGGTCGGCGTCGATGACCACCGCGCCGAGTGCGACCAGCCGACTCGCCACCGCGCTCTTACCGGATCCGATCCCTCCGGTCAGTCCCACCCTCAGCACCGCCCCAGTCAACCCCACCCCCACCCTGCCCCCAACCCCGCCCCTCCCAGCAGCGCCCGGCCCCGGATAGGCGAGGGCCGGCCGCACAGGCGAGGGCCCCGCCCCCGGCGGTCCGGTGGAACCGGATCGCGGGGACGGGGCCCGTTGTGGTCGCCCTCGGCGTCAGGTGCGCCGGGGTGGAGTTGCCGCAGGGGTCACTTGCCGCCGGCGAGCTTCTCCCGCAGCGCGGCGAGCGCCTCGTCGGTGGCCAGGGTGCCGGCCGGCTCCTCGGCCTGCCGGCTCGGGGCCGAGGTCGAGGTGGTGGTGCCGGACACGGCCGGAGCCGGGTTGGCAGCGGCCTCGGCGTCGGCGGCCCGGGAGGTCTGCACCTGCTTGGTGTGGGCCTCCCAGCGCTGACGTGCCTCGGCGTACTGGTTCTCCCAGGTCTCCCGCTGCTTGTCGTAGCCCTCGAGCCACTCGCCCGTCTCCGGGTCGAAGCCCTCCGGGTAGATGTAGTTGCCCTGCTCGTCGTAGGTCGCGGCCATGCCGTAGAGGGTCGGGTCGAAGTGCTCCTCGCCCTCGACGAAGCCCTCGTTGGCCTGCTTGAGCGACAGCGAGATCCGGCGACGCTCCAGGTCGATGTCGATGACCTTGACCATGACCTCGGAGCCGACCTGGACAACCTGCTCCGGGATCTCCACGTGGCGCTCGGCCAGCTCGGAGATGTGGACCAGACCCTCGATGCCGTCGTCGACCCGGACGAAGGCGCCGAACGGCACCAGCTTGGTGACCTTACCCGGCACGATCTGCTGGATCGCGTGGGTCCGGGCGAACTGACGCCACGGGTCCTCCTGGGTCGCCTTCAGCGACAGCGAGACCCGCTCGCGGTCCAGGTCGACGTCCAGGACCTCGACCTCGACCTCCTGGCCGACCTCGACGACCTCGGACGGGTGGTCGATGTGCTTCCAGGACAGCTCGGAGACGTGCACCAGGCCGTCCACGCCGCCCAGGTCGACGAACGCGCCGAAGTTGACGATCGAGGACACGACGCCCTTGCGGACCTGGCCCTTCTGCAGCTTGTTGAGGAACTCGGTGCGCACCTCGGACTGTGTCTGCTCCAGCCAGGCCCGGCGGGACAGAACCACGTTGTTGCGGTTCTTGTCCAGCTCGATGATCTTGGCCTCGAGCTCACGGCCGACGTACGGCTGCAGGTCGCGCACCCGCCGCATCTCCACCAGCGACGCGGGCAGGAAGCCGCGCAGGCCGATGTCGAGGATGAGACCACCCTTGACGACCTCGATGACCGAGCCGCGGACGACACCGTCCTCGTCCTTGATCTTCTCGATCGTGCCCCAGGCCCGCTCGTACTGCGCCCGCTTCTTCGAGAGGATCAGACGCCCCTCCTTGTCCTCCTTCTGGAGGACAAGGGCCTCGATGTGGTCGCCGACCGAAACCACCTCGGCCGGGTCCACGTCGTGCTTGATCGACAACTCCCGAGAGGGAATGACGCCCTCGGTCTTGTAGCCGATGTCGAGCAGGACCTCGTCCCGATCGACCTTGACGACGGTGCCTTCGACAATGTCGCCGTCGTTGAAGTACTTGATGGTCTCGTCAATCGCGGCGAGGAAAGCTTCCTCGGAACCGAGATCGTCGTGAGTGACCTTGGTGGCGCTCGAGGGGGCCTCGATGCTGCTCGTCATGTGGGCGGTTGCTCCGGTCGGATGGGTTGTCACAGCAATGGCGTCGCGGTGACTCGTCCGCGCCAACGGATCCGTCGCCGGGCACACCGAACGATCGCCATCAGAAGATCATTAGTGGCTCCGGTGACCGCACACCTGCTCCCTGCCGAGGCACACGATCCGCGAGCGCATCGTCTAGCCTACCCGCTGCATTACCACAGCGTGCAAGCCCTCCCGTCTCTCGACGAGCGCGTCAGCTGCGAAAGCGGAGATTTCGCGTGGTGCGAGGCCCCGCATGTCTCGTCTGTCACATCTGCCCCAAGCGGCTCATCGACGCCTCGGTCAGCCCCGCGACGGGCGTCGCGGGGCCGAGGCCTAGCGTGGGCGGATGGACGACGACAGGGTGACCCGGCGCCGGGTAGGTGCCGCCGAGGTCCGCCGGGCCAACCGCGGCTGGTGGGACGCCGACGCCGACGACTACCAGGCCGAGCACGGGGCGTTCCTGGGCGAGGTGGACTTCGTCTGGTGCCCGGAGGGGCTACGCGAGGCCGATGCCCGGCTGCTCGGCGAGCTGACCGGCCGCCGGATCCTCGAACTCGGCTGCGGAGCCGCGTCCGTCGCCCGCTGGCTGGCCACCCAGGGGGCCCGGCCGGTCGCCCTGGATCTCTCCGCCGGCATGTTGCGGCACGCCGCGGCCGCCGCCGCTCGCACCGGCGTACGCGTGCCGCTGGTGCAGGGCGACGCGCTCGCCCTGCCGTTCGCCGACGCCGCCTTCGACACGGTCTGCACGGCGTTCGGCGCGATCCCGTTCGTGGCCGACTCGGCGGCGGTGATGCGGGAGGTGGCCCGGGTGTTGCGCCCCGGCGGTCGCTGGGTCTTCTCGGTCACCCACCCGATGCGCTGGATCTTCCTCGACGACCCGGGCGAGGGCGGGCTGACCGCCGTGCACTCGTACTTCGACCGCTCCCCCTACGTGGAGCAGGACGAGCACGGGGTGGCCACGTACGTCGAGCAGCACCGCACCCTCGGCGACCGGATCCGCGAGTTGGTCGGGGCCGGGTTCCGGCTGCTGGACGTGGTGGAGCCGGAGTGGCCGGAGGGCCACGAGGGGATCTGGGGGCAGTGGAGCCCGCTACGCGGCCGGCTCTTTCCCGGCACGGCGATCTTCGTCGCGGAGAAGCCGGCCGGATGAACCAGCCGGACAATCGGTGCGACTGAGCAACCGCGTCGTTTCCGCCTGGCGGCCCCGGGTACCCGGTGGGCATGGCCGACAAGGAGGAGTTCCGCCGGGGCGACCACGTCTCCTGGGCCAGCCACAGCGGCCGGGGGTACGGCGTGGTCAAGGAGAAGCTGGTTGACCGGACCCATGTCCGCGGCCACGCCGTGAACGCCTCGCCGGAGGAGCCGCAGTACCGGATCCGCAACGACCACTCGGGCCGGGACGTCGCCCACCGACCGGAGGTGCTGCGCCGTGAGTCACAGTAAGGACGGCGGGGACACCTATCGCGAGTTCACCGAGGCGGTGAACATGAAACCCGGTGAGCTGCGGAAGTGGCTGGAGACGGACGAGTCGAAGCACGTCGGCTGGCACAAGAAGGGCAGCAAGGGCGGTGAGTCGGTCGGCCACGAGTCCGGCCGAAAGATCATCGAACTGTTGCGCCGCAAGCGCGACCAGCTCTCCGAGGCCGACTACAAGCACATGCGCAAGGTCGTCGGCTACGTCCGGCGGCACATGGCGCAGCGCCCCAGCGGCGACGTACGAGCGACCCGCTGGCGATACTCCCTGATGAACTGGGGTCACGACCCCGTCAAGGCACCGCTTCCGCCGCCCGGCGGACCGTCCCGGAAGGCCCTGGAGCGGCACGGCGCCCCGCCGGAGAAGCGCGGGGGACCGGGACGTGGCCCCGCAACCCGCCGTTCGAAGCACCAACACGAATCGGGCGGACGGTGACCGCTTGACCCTGCCGCTGACGGCAGGGTCGGACCATCGGCGGCATGAACAATGTGCAACCCAGGGTCGTCATCGTCACCGGCGCGGGCACCGGCATCGGCCGGGCCACCGCCCGTGCCTTCAGCACCGAAGGCGCCCACGTGCTCGCGGTCGGCCGCCGCGCCGCGCCGCTGGCCGAGACGGCCGCCGGCCACCCGCTGATCACCCCGCTGACCGTCGACGTCACCGCTTCCGACGGGCCGGACCGGCTGGTCGGTGCCGCCCTCGACGGGTACGGACGGCTGGACGTGCTGGTCAACAACGCCGGAATCGCCGGCGGCGGCCCCCTCGCCGAGCTGGACGAGACCGCCGCCCGGCGCCAGCTCGACACGAATCTGCTCGCCCCGGTTCGGCTGGCCCACGCCGCGGTGGCAGCCCTGGCCGACACCCGGGGTGTGATCGTCAACGTCACCACGTCCGTCGGCCAGCGGGCCTGGCCGGGCTCGTCGGTGTACGCGGCGGGCAAGGCCGCTCTCGACTCGCTGACCCGCAGCTGGGCGGTGGAACTGGCCCCGCGCGGCATCCGGGTGGTCGCGGTCGCCCCGGGTGCGATCGACACGCCCATCGGCGAGCACCAGGGCCTCACCCCGGAGCAGCGCGCGGCGGTACGCCGTTGGCAGCTCGCGCACACCCCCCTCGGCCGGATCGGGTGCCCCGAGGACGTAGCGTGGGCGATCCGGCAGCTCTGCGACCCGGCGGCGGGCTTCGTCACCGGCGTGGTGCTGCCGGTCGACGGCGGAGCGGTGGTCGCCTGACCGGCCGCCCGTACCGGATGCCCGATATCGCGGCGTCCCAGCCCGGCGCAGGCGCAACGCCGGCGAAGCGGGGTCGATCACGGCGACGGTACGGAGGACGAGCACGTGCGGATCGGCGAGCTGGCCAGGGCGAGTGGCTGCACTCCCCGCGCCTTGCGCCACTACGAGGAGCAGGGCCTGATCGCCTCGGAGCGGGCGGCGAACGGCTACCGCGAGTACGCCGAGACCGCCGTCACCCGGGTCCGCAACATCCGGAACCTGCTCGGCGCCGGGCTGACCCTGGAGGACGTCCGGATCTTCCTGCCCTGTCTGGACGGTGACATGGCCGCCGCCACGCCCTCCCCCACCGCCGTCCGGGTCGGCCTGGATCGGCTGGCCGCCCTCGACGCCCGGATCGCCGCCCAGGTGGCGGTCCGAAACCGCCTAGCCGCCGCCCTCCGCCAGGCCACAGTGCCCCTCCCCCCACCCCCTCCCGTTGAGCATGAGGTTAGCGGCGGTCATGGAGATCCATATCGCCGCTAACCTCATGATCGACAAGATGGGCGGGGGTGGGGGTTAGTGGGCGGCGGTGTGCCAGTTGGGGCCTTCGCCCAGGGAGACCTCTAGGGGCACTGACAGGGGGTATGCCTCGCCCATCTGGGTGCGGACCAGGGCTTCCAGGGGCGCCCGCTCGCCGGGGGCGACCTCGAAGACGAGCTCGTCGTGCACCTGCAACAGCATCCGGGAGCGCATCCCGGCCTCGCGCAGTGCGGTGTCGACGTGCAGCATGGCGACCTTGATGATGTCGGCCGCCGAGCCCTGGATCGGGGCGTTGAGCGCCATCCGCTCGGCCATCTCCCGGCGCTGCCGGTTGTCGCTGACCAGATCCGGCAGGTAGCGGCGGCGGCCCAGGATGGTGGAGGTGTAGCCGTCCTGGCGGGCCCGGGCCACCACCTCCTGCAGGTAGTCGCGGACCCCGCCGAAGCCGGCGAAGTAGTTTTCCATCAGCCCGCGCGCCTCCTCGGCGCTGATCCCGAGCTGCTGGGAGAGGCCGAACGCGCTCAGCCCGTACGCCAGGCCGTAGTTCATTGCCTTGATCTTGCGCCGCTGGTCGGCGGTGACCTCATCGACCGGTACGCCGAAGACCGAGGAGGCGGTGGCGGCGTGGAAGTCGTGCCCGGAATTGAACGCCTCGATCAGCGCGTCGTCCGACGACAGGTGCGCCATGATCCGCATCTCGATCTGGCTGTAGTCGGCGGTGAGCAGGCACTCGTAGCCCTGGCCGACCACGAAGGCGCGGCGGATCCGCCGCCCCTCCTCGGTGCGGATGGGGATGTTCTGCAGGTTGGGCTCCGTCGAGGAGAGCCGGCCGGTGGCCGCCACGGTCTGGTTGAACGTGGTGTGGATCCGTCCGTCGTCGGAGACCGACTTGAGCAGCCCGTCCACTGTCGACTTGAGCTTGGCCACGTCCCGGTGGCGCAGCAGGAACTCCAGCACCGGGTGCGGCTGCTGCGCGTAGAGCCACTGGAGGGCGTCGGCGTCGGTGGTGTAGCCGGTCTTGATCTTCTTGGTCTTGGGCAGGCCCAGCTCACCGAAGAGGATCTCCTGGAGCTGCTTGGGCGAGCCGAGGTTGAACTCCCGACCCACCGCCGCGTACGCGCCCTGCGCGGCGGCCTTCACCTCGGCGGCGAAGTGCGCCTCCAACTCCGACAGGTAGTTGGTGTCGGCGGCGATGCCGGTGCGCTCCATGGTCGCGAGAACCCGCATCAGTGGCAGCTCCACGCCGGCCATCAGCCGGGCCGACTGCTCGCCGTCGCGGGACAGCTCGGCGTCGATCGCGTCGGCCAGGTCGAGGGTGGCCCGGGCCTGAAGCATCAGGTTCTGCTCGGCCTCACCGTCGTTGCCCAGCACGTCGAGGGTGAGCTGGCCGGTCTCCGGCGCGTCGGCCCGCAGCTCCCGGTGCAGGTAGCGCAGCGCCAGGTCGGTCAGGTCGTAGGAGCGCTGGTCGGGGCGGGCCAGGTAGGCCGCGATCTGGGTGTCGCGGGCGATGCCCCGCAGCTCCCAGCCGCGCGCGGCGAACGCCAGCACCGCCGGCTTGCTGTCGTGCAGCACCTTGAGCCGCCCGTCGTCGGCCAGCCAGCCGGCCAGGGCGGCCTCGTCGGCGGCGTCGAGGGCGGCCGGGTCGAACCAGACGGCCGCACCGGCCGCGGTGGCCAGCGTCATCCCGGTCACCGCGGCGGTGTGCCGCCGGTTGGGGCCGGTGTCGAGCTTGACGGCCACGCCGACCGGGGCGCCCGCCGGGGCGTGGGTCGCCAGCCAGCCGGCGAGGGCGCCGGGCTCGGTGAGCACCTCACCGGCCAGTTCGAAGCCGGCCTCGGCCTCCGGCTCGACGGCCTCCAGATATTGATAGAGCCGGTCGCGCAGGATGCGGAACTGGAGGGTGTCGAAGACCTGGTGCACGGCCTCCCGGTCCCAGCCCTGCCAGCGGGCGTCCTCGGGGCGGACCGGCAGCTCCAGATCGGCCACCAGGCAGTTGAGGTCGTAGTTGCGGATCACGTCGGCGAGCCGCTCGCGCAGGCTGTCGCCGGCCTTGCCCTTGATCTCGTCGGCGCGGGCGACCACGCCCTCCACCCCGCCGTACAGGTTGATCCACTTGGCGGCGGTCTTCGGGCCGACGCCGGGGACGCCGGGCAGGTTGTCGCTGGTCTCACCGACCAGGGCGGCCAGATCGCGGTAGCGCTCCGGGCCGACGCCATACTTCGCCTCGACCGCGGCCGGGTCCATCCGGGCCAGATCGGAGACGCCCTTACGCGGGTAGAGCACGGTGACGCGGTCGCCGACGAGCTGGAACGCGTCCCGGTCGCCGGAGGTGATCAACACCTCCATGCCCTGGTCGCGGGCCTGGCAGGCGAGGGTGGCGATGACGTCGTCGGCCTCGTAGCCCTCCTTCTCGACCACCGGGACCCGCAGCGCGGCGAGGACCTCTTTGACCAGGCTCACCTGGCCCTTGAAGTCGGTCGGGGTCTCGCTGCGGCCGGCCTTGTATTCCGCGTACTTCTCGGTGCGGAAGGAGCGGCGGGAGACGTCGAAGGCGACCACGATGTGGGTGGGCTGCTCGTCGCGGAGCACGTTGATCAGCATCGAGGTGAAGCCGTAGACGGCGTTGGTCGGCTGCCCCGTGGTGGTGGAGAAGTTTTCCACCGGCAGGGCGAAAAAGGCCCGGTATGCCAGGGAGTGTCCGTCGACGAGGAGCAGGCGCGGCGTCGTAGCTGTCACGGCAGCGACTCTAGTCCGTACCGCCGACAGGCCCGGCCTCCGGCACGGCGCGGCCGCCACGATCTGCCCGCCCTGGGCGGTCTGTCGGGGTCCGGTGCGGCCCGCGCCGCACCGGACCCCCGGTCAGAGGACCTTGGCCAGGAACGCCTTCGTCCGGTCGTGGCGCGGGTTGGCGATCACCTCGCGCGGGTTGCCCTGCTCGACGACCACGCCGCCGTCCATGAAGACCAGCGAGTCGCCGACCTCCCGGGCGAAGCCGATCTCGTGGGTCACCACGATCATCGTCATGCCGTCACGGGCCAGGTCCTTCATCACGTCGAGGACCTCGCCGACCAGCTCTGGGTCGAGCGCGCTGGTCGGCTCGTCGAAGAGCATCAGCTTCGGCTGCATGGCCAGGGCCCGGGCGATCGCCACCCGCTGCTGCTGGCCGCCGGAGAGCTGACCCGGGTACGCGCCGAGTTTGTCGCTCAGCCCCACCCGCTCCAGCAGCTGCGCCGCCCGGTCCCGGGCCTCGGCCTTCTTGGCCTGGCCGAGCAGCACCGGTGCCTCGACGATGTTCTGCAGCACGGTCATGTGCGGGAACAGGTTGAACCGCTGGAACACCATGCCGATCGCCCGGCGCTGCGCGGCCACCTCCTTGTCCCGCAGCTCGTGCAGTTTGCCGCCGCGCTCCCGGTAGCCGATCAGGTCGCCGTCCACCCAGATCCGGCCGGCGTTGATCTTCTCCAGGTGGTTGATGCAGCGCAGGAACGTCGACTTGCCGGAGCCGGAGGGCCCGAGCAGGCAGCACACCTCGCCGGCGCGCACCTCCAGGTCGATGCCCTTGAGCACCTCCAGGGGCCCGAACGCCTTGTGCACCTGCTCGGCCCGGACCATCAGGCCGGACTCCGCCGTCGGCGCCCCTGCCTGTTGGGGAATGAGCTGCCCGGTCAATGTGTGTCCCCTCCGCCGCCGCCGTACTCTGCGGCGATCGTGCGGAGCCGGATCCGCGCCCGCTCGGTCCGCCCGTAACCCTTGGCGAAGTGCCGCTCCAGGAAGTACTGCCCGACGAGCAGGATGCTGGTCAGGAAGAGGTACCAGAAGACGGCCGCGACGTACATCGGGAAGATCTGGAACGTCCGCTTGCCCACCCGGTCGAGCTGGAAGAACAACTCCATGCTGTACGGCACGGCCAGCAGCAGCGAGGTGTCCTTCAGCATCGCGATGGTCTCGTTGCCGGTCGGCGGGATGATCACGCGCATCGCCTGCGGCAGAACGATCCGGCGCAGGATCTGCGCTCGACTCATGCCCAGCGCCGAGGCCGCCTCACTCTGCCCCTCGTCCACCGACTGGATGCCCGCCCGCACGATCTCCGCCATGTAGGCCGCCTCGGAGAGCGCCAACCCGAGCAGGCCGGCTACGAAGCCGGTCAGCACGTCCGTGGCCTTGAACCCGAAGACCCGCAGGTGCAGGTTGTCGATCCCGAAGAGCTGGCCGATCTGGGTGTCGAAGGGCACACCGAACTCCAGCCGGCTCCACAGGATGCCGAGGTTGCCGAAGACGGCCAGCAGCACCAGCCTCGGCACCGCCCGGAATACCCAGGTGTAGAGCCAGGCCACCACCCGCAGGATCGGGTTGGTCGAGAGCCGCATGATCGCCACCACGATGCCCAGGGAGACGCCGAGCAGCATCGCGCAGACGGTTATCAGCACCGTGCCGCGCAGCACTCCCTCGATGATCGGTGGCCGGAACATGTTGTCGACCATGAACGACCACTTGAACTCGTCGTTCGTGACCAGCAGATGCACGAACATCGCCGCCAGGACCGCCAGCACCGCGATGGCGGCCCAACGGCCGGGATGCCGCACGGGCACGGCCTTGATCGGTTCAGGCCGCGCCCGTTCGGTTGTCGCTTCGTCGGTTGTCATGTCGCGTTACGGGTTGATCGCGGGGTCCGTGATCGCGCCGTCCCCGACCTTCCACTTGTCCAGGATGGTCTGGTACGTCCCGTCGGCGATCAGCGCCTTCGTCGCGTCCCGGACGGCCTCGGCGAACGCGGTCTGGTCCTTGGCCACCACGTAGCCGTACGGTGCCGCCTCGTACATCTTGTCGAGCAGCTCCAGCTTGCCCTCGGACTGGGTCACCGCGTACACCCCGACCGGGTAGTCGGCGAGCATCGCGTCGTCCTTGCCGGAGACCACGGCCGCGGTCGCCGCGTCCTGGCCGGGGAACTGCTCGATGGTGATCGCCGGCTTGCCGGCGTCGGTGCACGCCTTCGACCTCGCCTCGATGTCCTCGACCTGGACGGTGTCCTTCTGCACGGCGATCTTCTTGCCGCAGGCGTTGTCGATGGAGACCCCGGCCGGGTTGCCCTTCTTGGTCGCCCACTGGGTGCCGACCTGGTAGTAGCTGACCATGTTGGCCTGGGCCTTGCGGTCGTCGTTGACGGTGAACGACGAAACACCGACCTCGTACTTGCCCGAGTTGACCCCGGTGATGATGGCGCCGAAGTCCGCGGAGACGAACTCCGCCTTCAGCCCCAGCTTCGCGGCGACCGCGGTGAAGAGCTCGACGTCGAACCCGATCGCCGTCTTGCCGTCGTTGTCGAGGAACTCGGCCGGGGCGTACGACGTGTCGCTGCCGACCAGGATCTTGCCGTCGGCCTTGATGGCGTCGGGCACCTTCGCGGCCAGCTCGGCGTCGGCCGACGCCGTCACCGAGGGGCCACCGGCGTTCTCCTTCTCGCCGCAGGCGGCGAGGGACAGCAGCAGGACGGCCGCGCCGGCGACGCCCATCGCCGCCCTTCGGCCACCATTGAGGTTGCGCATGGTTGAACTCCTTTGAGGGGTGACGGCCGCTCAGGCCACGCCGAGGTAGGCCTCTTTGACCGCCGAGTCGTGCAACAGCTCCGCACCGGTGCCGCTCTTCACGATCCGGCCGGTCTCCAGCACGTACGCCCGGTGCGCCCGGGCCAGCGCTTGCTGCGCGTTCTGTTCCACCAGCAGAACCGTGGTGCCCTGCTGGTTAATCTCCACGATGATGTTGAAGATCTGCTGGATCAACATCGGCGCGAGACCCATCGACGGCTCGTCGAGCAGCAGCAGCTTCGGCCGGCTCATCAGCGCCCGGCCGACTGCGAGCATCTGCTGCTCGCCGCCGGAAAGAGTACCGCCGGTCTGCTTGCGCCGCTCGGCCAGCCGGGGGAAGAGCTCCATCACCCGGTCCAGGTCCTGCGCGATGCCCGCCCGGTCCCGCCGGGTGTACGCGCCCATGTCCAGGTTCTCCAGCACGGTCATGCCCGGGAAGATGCCCCGCCCCTCCGGGGCCTGGCACAGCCCGCGCCGCACCCGCAGGTCCGCCCGGAGCTTGGTGATGTCCTCGCCGTCGAACCGGATCCGCCCGGCTGCCACCGGCCGGATCCCGGAGATCGCCCGCATCGTGGTCGACTTGCCGGCGCCGTTGGCGCCGATCAGCGCGACGATCTCACCCTCGGCCACGGTCAGGCTGATGCCGTGCAGCGCCTGGATCCGCCCGTAGAGCAGGCTCATGTCATCGATCTCAAGCAGCATCGTCGGGCACTCCCAGGTAGGCGGCGATCACCTTCGGGTTCTCCCGTACCTCCGCCGGCAGCCCTTCCGCGATCTTCTTTCCGAATTCCAGCACCGCGATCCGATCGGTGACGCCCATGACCAGCTTCATGTCGTGCTCGATGAGCAGCACGGTGATGCCCCGGTCGCGGATCTTGCGGATGAGCTGCAGCAGCTCTTCCTTCTCCGCCGGGTTGAAGCCGGCCGCCGGCTCGTCGAGGCACAGCAGCACGGGATCGGTGGCCAGCGCCCGAGCGATTTCCAGCCGACGCTGCTCGCCGTACGAGAGACTGCGGGACGTCTCGTGCATCCGCCCGCCGATTCCGACGAAGTCGAGCAGCTCGCGGGCCTTCTCCTGCCCCTCCCGCTCCTCCCGCCAGTGCCGCGGCAGCCGCAGCAGCGCCGAGATCACGCTCGTCTTGTGGTGCGCGTCCGCGCCCACCTGCACGTTCTCCAGCGCGCTCATCTCGGGGAAGAGCCGGATGTTCTGGAAGGTGCGGGCCATACCCATCTGGGTGATCTGGTGCCGCTTCTTGCCGTTGATCCGCTCACCACGGAACCGGATCTCCCCGTCGCTCGGGCGGTAGATGCCGGTCATCGCGTTGAAGCACGTGGTCTTGCCCGCGCCGTTGGGCCCGATCAGCCCGAAGATCTCCCCCTTGTAGAGGGTGAAGTCCACATCGTTGAGCGCCACCACGCCACCGAAGCGGAGCGTGACGTGGTCGACCTCCAGCAGCGGTTCCCGTTCGACCTCGACCGACGCGGTCCGCTGCGCGGGAACGTTCTGCACCGTCTTCTCAGCCACCGACGATCACCTCCTTGCGCCGATCCTTGAACTCGGCAGCTCGACGCCGGTTGGCGATCAGACCCTGCGGCCGGTAGATCATCATGATGATCAGGGCCGCACCGAAGAACATGAAGCGATACTCGTACAACTCGAAGCCGAACAACTCGACGCCCCGGAACCGTTCGATCAGGTAGTAGGCGAAGCCGCCGCCGACGATGGCGCCGAGGATGTTGCCGGAACCGCCGAGGATAACCGCCGCCAGGATGATGATCGAGTTGAGCAGTTCGAAGCTCTGGTTGTTGACGAAGTTCTGCTTGCCGGCGAACAGCGCCCCGGCCAAGCCACCGATGGCGGCACCGGCGGCGAACGCCCACAGCTTGAACTTGAACGTCGGCACACCCATCAGCTGCGCCGCGTCCTCGTCCTCCCGAATGGAGATCCAGGCACGCCCGACCCGGCTGTTGGACAGGTTCCGCACCCCGAGCACCACCAGGATGATCAAGGTGAGCACCAGCCAGTAGTACGGCCGAGGGTCCAGCACGCCGAAGACCGGCGTCCCGTCCGCGTACTTGCCGGGCGGGTGCGGGATCTGGTTGAAGCCGCGCTGTCCCTTCAGGAACCCTGCGCTGGTTGCCGTCAGCCGGATCATCTCCGCGAAGCCCAGCGTCACGATCGCCAGGTAGTCGCCGCGCAACCGCAGCGTCGGAAGACCCAGCAGCACGCCCGACACCATCGCCAGGGCGACCGCGACCGGCAGCACGGTCAGCCACGGCCACACCGTCTTCAGGTCGCTGCTGGGTGAGGTCAGCACCGCCACCGTGTAGGCGCCGACGGCGAAGAAGCCGAAGTAGCCCAGATCGAGCAGGCCGGCGAAACCGACCACGATGTTGAGACCCACGGCCAGCAGCACGTAGATCGACATCATGAACAGCACCTGGCCGAAGTTGGACCCGGTGGTCGGGATCGGCCCGAGCCACTGGTAGAACTCCTTGTTCGGCAGGGCGTAGAAGAAGGCGATGACTGCCGCGAGGGCAATCCAGTGCACCCAGCGCGGCAGGGCACGCCAGCGCTCGCCGACCTCCTGCCGGCCCGCCCGAATCTTTTCCATCACGCTCGTCATGCCCGCGCTCCCCGCAGTGATTCGCCCAGCAGACCGGTCGGCCGGAACATCAGCAGGATGACCAGCACCACGAAGGCGGTCAGGTCCTTCCACTGCGCACCGAACAGGCCCGAGGCGTAGTTCTCGGTCAAGCCGAGCAGCAGGCCGCCGAGCAGCGCGCCGCGCAGGTTGCCGATGCCACCGAGCACCGCGGCGGTGAACGCCTTGAGTCCCAGGAGGAATCCGACGCTGTAGGCCAGGGCCCCGATCCGCACGTTGTACAGCACGCCCGCCACGCCGGCCATCAGGCCGCCGGCGATGAAGACGATCATGATGATGCGGTCCTTGTTCACCCCCATCAGTGCGGCGGTGTTCGGATCCTGGGACACCGCCCGGATCCCGCGACCGATCCGACTGCGGTTGATGAACTGGTCGAGCGCGATCATCATCACCAGCGCGGAGCCGACGATCAGCAGCTCCACCCAGCCGATCTCCGCCTTGCCGATCCGGAACAGCGGCTCGGGCGGCACCACCGTCGGCGCTCCCCGTGACAACCGTCGGGTGTAGACGCCGAAGGCCTCCGAGATGACGATGGACGAGCCGATCGCGGTGATGAGGAAGGCCAGCGGCGGCGCGTTGCGCTTGCGGAGCGGGCGGTAGGCCACCCGCTCGACCACGGTCGCCACCGTCGCCGAGGCCAGCGCCGCCACCAGCATCGCGACCAGGAGGTACAGCACGATCGAACCCACACCGCTGACCCGAGAGTTGCCGGTCAGGCCGAACGCGGCCCAGGTGAACAGCGCGGCGTACGCTCCCGAGATGAAGACCTCGGAGTGAGCGAAGTTAATAAGTCTCAATACACCGTAGACCAGTGTGTAACCGAGCGCGACCAAGGCGTAGATCGCCCCCACGGTCAGGCCGGTCGTCGTGAGCGCTCCAAAGTTGGA
The DNA here is from genome assembly GCF_040636055.1 of Micromonospora sp. NPDC006766. Taxonomy (NCBI): domain Bacteria; kingdom Bacillati; phylum Actinomycetota; class Actinomycetes; order Micromonosporales; family Micromonosporaceae; genus Micromonospora; species Micromonospora sp. NPDC006766. Next base: position 35,458 of record NZ_JBEYIX010000027.1, read on the forward strand.
GATCAGTCCGTCGACGTTCAAGAAGGGTGCTCCAGCGACTTGAAGAGAAGCCAGGGTGCGGTCGGGAAGGTGCTCCCGACCGCACCCGCAGCGATTTCCTGACGGTCAGAACCGTCGTGGCACTACGTCAGCGGAACCCGCTTCACCGGCACGATCTCGCCGTTCTTGACCTCGTACGCCCAGATCTGGACGGCCGACGGGTCCAGCTCACCGGTCTCGGTGAACTTGTACGACCCGACGACACCCTCACCGGTGTAGCCCTTCACGTACGCCAGCAGGTCGGTACGGGTCTTCTTGCCCGCCTTGATGCCGCTCAGCAGGATGTTCGCCGCGTCGAAGGCGTTGTCGCTGTAGGTACCCGGCTCGGTGTTGAACATCGCCTTGTAGTCCTGCGGGAAGCTCCCCTTCACCTCGCTGGACGGCAGGCACGGGCAGGTGAAGATGGTGCCCTCAGCGGCCGTCTTGCTCGCGCCGTCGATGAAGGCCGGGTCCTTCATGCCGTCGGCACCGACCATCGTGGCCTTGACGCCGGCGTTGGTCAGCGCCTTGCGGATCAGGCCACCCTCGGGGTAGTAGCCACCGAAGAAGATCGCCGTGGCGCCGGAGGCCTTCACCTTGGTGACGGTGCCGGAGAACTCGGTCTGCTTGCCGCCACCCTGGACCTTGTCGGTGTCGACGACCGCGCCGCCGAGCGCCTTCTTGACCTCGTCGGCCAGGCCCATGCCGTACGCCGACTGGTCGTCGATGACGAAGACCTTCTCGGCCTTCAGCTCTTCCTTGATGAACTTCGCGGCCGCCGGGCCCTGCGCGTTGTCGTTGCCGACCGACCGGAAGAAGGTCTTCCACTTCTGGTCGCTCAGGCTGGGCCGGGTCGCGGACGCGGTGATGTGCACCAGGCCCGCCTCGGAGAAGAGCGGGTTCGCCGCCTCCGACTCACCGGAGTAGGCCGGCCCGACGATCCCGAGGACCTTCGCGTCGTCGATGGCCTGCTGGGCCAGCTGCGGCGCCTGGTCCGGGCTGCCCTGCGAGTCCAGCGGAAGCAGCGTGACCTCGCAGTCCTTGTTGGCCTTGTTGTACTGGTCAAGCGCGAGTTTCACGCCGTTGTTCTCGTTGATGCCCAGCGCCGCGTCCGGGCCGGTCAGCGCCCCGAAGAACGCAATCTTGTAACCACACGCGTCACCGGACGCCTCATTGCCGCTGTCGCTCTTGCAAGCCGCGGCACCACCAACGGCGAGCGCCATCGCGGCGACCCCGCCGAGCACCCGTGCGAGCTTCTGCCTCAAGGCCCGAACCCTCCTCCGTCCGCATGGTTCGAACCACCCGCCGCCGATTGGCCATTGCGGGGGGCCAACGAACCAGACCGTCGTCGCCGGTCTGGGGCGGGACGTTATCCCACCTGGGGAGCGTGACGTAAGTCCCAGGAAGACGCGTTGACCGAACCGTTACACGCCGTGGCGGATTTAGCGCGATCGCTGTAAGAGATCTACATGCACGGAAGCGCATCACCCGCGCCTCCCCGGTAAGCACCAGAGGTCAGTTCGCCAGCTACCGATGGATGGCCGGCAACCCCGCCCACCAGGCACGGGACCCCGCGCCGTCATCGGTGACCAACACCAGTCGACCTCCATCGAAGGCCACCGCCGCCGCCGAGTCACCGCCATCCGGCACCGCAACCGGCAACACCATGGGCCGCCACGAACCGCCCGCATCGACCGAGAACCACAAAGCGTGGCCACGCCCATCGCTGGTCACCGCCACCAGCCCGCCACCACCCACAGACACCAGCGCGCGCACCGACGACACCCCCGCACCGGCCACGCCGAAACCACCCACCCGCCGCCAGCCGGCGTCCCCGACCCACCCCGCACCACCATCGGGAAGCGCCGCCCGCCACACCCCGAAACCGTCCCGCACCGGACCCGCCGCCACCATCGCGCCACCCACCAGCGCCACCCGCTGCGCCTGGCTACGCCCGTCCGACGCCGGCAGCGCCAACCGCCGCCAGGCCCGCCCGTCCGCCGAAAACCAGGCCAGCGGCGACGTCGCCGTCGCGCGCGGCGGCAGCACCGCCCCCACCACCAGCCACCCCGGCGGTACGGCCACCCCGTCGAGCCCGATCGTCCTGCCCCGCCCGTCCCCCGCCAACTCCGGCACGCCCTCGCGCAGCGTGAACCGCTCCCCGTCCGGCGAGGTCCAGACCGCCGCCCCGTCGGCCCGCGAGCCGACCACCACCCACCCGTCCGCCCCGGCGACCAGCCGCGACACGCTCACCGCCCGAGGCCCCGCGTACAACTCGAACGGGGCCGTCACCTCCCGCAGCGTGCCGTCGGCGGCCTGCACCCACGTACCCGGACGCGGATTGCCGTGCGACCCTCCGCCCCTGGCCCCCAGCGCCCCCAGCCGGCCCTGCCGGCAGGCCGCCGCGTACAGCACGTGCCGCCGGCCATAGAAGCTCGACGCCGCGACCGGCACCGACGACCACGACAGACCATCCGCACTGGCCCACGCCGCCGGACGGGTCTCCCCCGCCGGGTCGGCCACCGCGCCCACCACGAACCAGCGCCCGGCGCAGGCCACCACATCACGCGGCAGCAGCCGGCCGGGCGCGCCCGGGGGCACCGGCAACGTCAACGCCCGCCACTGCGGGCGGAGCGGCGCGGACTCGACAGACGCCGACGATCGCACGCAGCCGGCGAGCAACACGGCGATGACGCCGAACACCACCACCAGCCGCCGCGCCGCCACGGATCACACTCTATCGATGACCGCCGCCCCGGCGCGTCGGCGAACCGGTCACGTCAGGCGGTCGGCTGCGCCACCTCACCGCCGGAGGTCTCGGCGAGAATCCGCTCGGCGACCTCCTTCATGGTCAGCCGGTGGTCCATCGCCGTCCGCTGGATCCACTTGAACGCCTGCGGCTCGGACATGTTGTACGCGGTCATCAGCGCGCCCTTGGCCCGCTCGACGGTCTTACGGATCTCCAGCCGGTCGGTGAGGCCGGCGACCTCCGCCTCCAACGCGGCGATCTCCGAGTAGCGGGACAGCGCGATCTCCACCGCCGGGACCAGGTCGCTCTTCTGGAACGGCTTGACCAGGTATGCCATCGCGCCGGCCGCCCGCGCCCGCTCCACCAGATCACGCTGGCTGAACGCGGTCAGGATGATCACCGGGGCGATCCGGGCGGCGGCGATCCGCTCGGCGGCGGCCAGCCCGTCCATGATCGGCATCTTGATGTCGAGGATGACCAGATCCGGCTTGAGCTCCTCGGCGAGCTTGACGGCGGTCTCGCCGTCACCGGCCTCGCCGACCACCTCGTAGCCCTCTTCGGCCAACATCTCGGCCAGGTCCAGCCGGATGAGCGCCTCATCCTCGGCGATCAGCACCCGCCGGCGCTCGGCGTCCGTCTGCGTCTCGGCCACGAGCCTCTCCCACCAGTTCGAACCCGACACCCGCCGTCCCGGGTGTCGCCGCCCCTAGCGTAGTGGGTACTCTGTCAACGCCGAATCACGGAAGCCCCTGTACTCCAACCGGAAGAGAGACGGAGCTCAAACCTCCGACAGTGTGGGTTCGAGTCCCACCGGGGGCACCAAAACTGTCGTACGGGCGTTCGAAAATGCCCGTGTGCATCCAACCCGTATGCGGGCGCGGGCCCGCGAACTCCACTCTCGGGGCGGCAGCATCCGGTCAGTGGCCCGGGTCCTGTCCCTGCCCTACACAACCGTGTGGCATTGGTGTGTCGATCGGCCAGAGCCCGCCGTCGTAGGCACCGCCCTACGCTGCTTCCGATGCTCACCCGGCGTCAACAATCCGACACAATCCTCAGCCTACGCCTACCTGCTCGGTCTCTACCTCGGCGACGGTCACCTCGCGATGTCCCCGAAGGTTCCAGTTCTTCGCGTCGCCTGTACCGACATCTATCCGGACCTGGTCGACGCATGCGCCGACGCGATGCTCGCCACCCTGGCGCTGAAGGTTCAGCGCATACCCAAGAAGGGGTGCATCTCCGTGGAGAGCAGCGGAAGGCACTGGCCGTGTCTGCTACCCCAACACGGCCCAGGCAAGAAGCACGAGCGTCCCATCGTCCTCGCCGACTGGCAGCGCAACATTGTCGAAAGCCATCCCGCAGGCTTCGTCCGTGGCCTATTCCACTCGGACGGCTGCCGATTCAGCAACCGGGTCACCGTTCGGGGTCGGCAGTACGTCTACCCGCGCTACATGTTCACCAACGAATCCGTGGACATCATGGGTCTCTGCCAGTGGGGCCTGGACCTGCTGGGCATCGCGTGGCGGATGAACCGCCGCAACTCACTCTCGGTGGCGCGGCGGGAGGCGGTCGCCGCGCTGGACCGGCACGTCGGCCCGAAGTCCTGACGTGGGGCTGCGCCCCGAGCCGAACGCCCGAGACGCAGCCGAGGTGGTCAGATCGCGGCGAGCGCCTGCGCCAGGTCGACCCGCAGATCCTCGGGGTCCTCCAGGCCGACGGAGAGCCGCAGCAGGGCACCGCCCGGCTTGGCGTCGCCTTCGACGGGCCGGTGGGTGAGCGAGGCCGGGTGCTGGATGAGCGTGTCAACGCCGCCGAGTGACACGGCGTGGGTGATCAGCGTGCAGGCGCCGGCGACGGTGGCTGCGGCGGGGGCGCCGCCGCGTACCTCGAAGGCGAGGAGGCTGCCGGGGCCGGACATCTGGCGGCCGATCAGGCCGGCCGGGTCGTGCAGCGAGGGGTGGTGGACCCGCTCGACGGCCGGGTGGCCGGCGAGCCAGGCGGCGAGTTTCTCGGCGCCGGCCTGCTGGGCGCGGACCCGCAGCGGGAGGGTTTGCAGGCCGCGGTGCAGCAGGTACGCGCCGAGGGGGTGGAGGATCGCGCCGGTGACGGCGCGGACCTGGCGCAGCCGGGTGGCCCAGGCGGGGTCGCAGGCGACGACGCCGGCGAGGACGTCGCCGTGGCCGCCGATGCTCTTGGTGGCGCTGTGCAGCACGAGGGCGGCGCCGTGTCGGGCGGGTTGCTGGAGCACCGGGGTGGCGACGGTGTTGTCGACGAGCAGCGGGACGTCGCCGGCGGCTTTGGTGAGGGCGGCGAGGTCGACCAGGTCGAGGGTGGGGTTGGCCGGGGTCTCGACGACGACCAGGGCGGTGTCGGGGCGGATGGCTGCGGCGACTTCGTCGGCGCGGGCCCAGGTGATGTCGGTGCCGAGCAGGCCGGTGGCGAGGACGTGGTCGGTGCCGCCGTAGAGGGGGCGGACGGCGACGATGTGGCGTTTTCCGTCGCGGGTGGCGGCGAGGATGGTGGCGGTGAGGGCGGCCATGCCGCTGGCGAAGGCGACGGCTTCGGCGGTGCCTTCGAGGGTGGCGAGGGCGGTTTCGAAGCGGGCCACGGTGGGGTTCCAGAGCCGCTGGTAGACGGCGCTGCCGCCGGGCGGGAGGGTGCCGCCGGTGGCGAGGGTTTCGTACGAGTCGCCGCCGCTGTCGACCGACGGCAGTGGGTTGGTGGTGGAGAGGTCGATGGGCGGGACGTGCACGCCGAGTCCGGTGAGGTCGTCGCGCCCGGCGTGTACGGCGGTGGTGTCCACGGCGGTCATGGTTCGAAGGGTCGAACATAAGGATGCTGTGGGGCAATAGGGGCGCAGAAAATTCTGCCGCAGCCCCTATCTTCATCGCAGGATTCGGGGGATGATGCCCGCATGCCCCTCGCACCGAATGATGTACGGCCGTTCGCGGCGCTGGACGACACCGATCGCGCGATCCTGACGGAGTTGGCGGCCGATGGCCGGTTGCCGAACAATGCCCTCGCCGAGCGGGTGGGGGTGGCGCCGTCGACCTGCCTGGCGCGTACCCGGGCGCTGCGCGAGTGCGGGGCGATCCGCGGGTTCCATGCCGAGGTGGACCCGGCGGCGGTGGGGTTGCCGTTGCAGGCGTTGGTGTCGGTGCGCCTGGCCGCCCACGAGCGGGCGGCGGTGGACGCCTTCCGGGCCCGGTCGGTGCGGCTGCCCGGGGTGGTGTCGGTGTTCCACGTGGCCGGCGCGGAGGATTACGTGCTGCACGTGCGGGCGGCGTCCGGGGATGCGCTGCGGGATTTCGTGCTGGATCATCTGGCGGTGGATCCGGCGGTGCAGCACACCCAGACGAGCTTGATCTTCGAGCAGGCGCGCGGCATGGGGTAGGGGAACAATTCCGACGCCCGGCAGGTTGATCAAAGGCGTGATCGACGTACCGTTGTCTGTTCTTGATCTTGCTCCGGTGGCCGCCGACGGCAGCGTCGGGGAGGCCCTGCGGCACACCACCGAGCTGGCGCGGCGCACCGAGGAGCTGGGATATCACCGGTTCTGGGTGGCCGAGCACCACAACATGCCCTCGATCGCCTCGTCGGCGCCGGCCGTGCTGCTCGCGCACCTGGCGGCGCGGACGAGCACGATCCGGCTCGGCTCGGGCGGGGTAATGCTGCCCAACCACGCGCCACTGGTGGTGGCCGAGCAGTTCGGCACCCTGGAGGCGCTGCACCCGGGCCGGATCGACCTGGGGATCGGCCGGGCGCCGGGCACCGACCAGGTGACCGCGCTGGCGCTGCGCCGGAGCATGGAGGGGCTTTCGGCCGAGCATTTCCCCCGGGAGCTGGCCGATCTGATGAACTATTTCAGCGGCGCCGAGCCGGGCCCGATCACCGCCACCCCGGGCCGGGGCCAGTCGCCGGTGGTGTGGCTGCTCGGGTCGAGCGGGTTCAGCGCCCAGCTCGCCGGGCTGCTGGGGCTGCCGTTCTCATTCGCACATCACTTCAGCGCGCAGAACACGCTGCCCGCGCTGCAGCTCTACCGGCAGAGTTTCCGCCCGTCCCAGTGGCTGGAGCGGCCGTACGCGATGGTCGCGGTGAACGCGGTGTGCGCGGAGACCGACGAGCGGGCGGAGTGGTTGTCCGGCCCGGCCGGGCTGTCGTTCCTGAAGCTGCGTTCGGGGCGGCCGGAGCCCCTGGTCACGCCGGAGGCGGCGGCGGCCTACCCGTACACCGAGCTGGAGCGGGAGTTCGTGGCCCAGCGGCGGGATGGGCAGGCGATCGGCTCGCCGGAGACGGTGGCCCGGCAGCTCGGCGCGCTGCGGGAACGCACCGGCGCGGACGAGCTGATGTTGACCACGATGGTGTACGACGTGGCCGACCGAGTCCGCTCGTTCGAGCTGATCGCCGAGCGGGTGGCCGGTGGCCTGCGTCGGAACGGCTGAAACACGCTTTTCATAGCGACGTCACCCGGCGGTCGTGTAGCGGCTCTAGGTTGGTGGCCGGTGGTGGTACGGCATTCCCGGTCGGGACGGGCCGGGAATGCCGCGGTGTGGTGCACCGGGTCGCCGGCGCTGCGGGTTCGCGGCTGGCGGCCCGGTGCGTCTCCGCTCGGCGCAGGTAAATTCTCAGCCCAGGTAGATGTTTGGCGCGGGCGGGGTGGCCATGCCGTCGCCGAGGAAGAATCCGGTGTGCGGCGGCTGGTTGTAGGCGGTGTTCTGCCAGGCGATCGAGACCCGATACTGCGGGTCGTGCATCAGGGTGTGCAGCCGCAGGCTGGTGGGCGTCGGGGTGCTGTAGATGCGCAGCGCGGTGCTGTCGCTGGTGCGCCAGACCACCTCTTCGCGCCAGTCGCCGAGGATGTCGCCGGAGAGCGCCGGGGTGGCTTTGGTGCCGTTGTTGGCGGCCACGCCGCTGGCGGTGAGCAGCCGGGTCTCGCCGGCGGTGCCGTACTTGTCGATTTTCGTGGCGTCGAGCAGTTCGCGGACCGGGTCGCCGTCCCACCAGATGAGGAAGTTCTGCGAGGACGGCTTGCGGCCGATGTTCTGCCCCTTGGTGTTGCGTAGGCCGTCGGCGGCGGCGGACCAGGATTCCGCGCCGGGGCTGCCGGCCCAGATGTCGTCGGAGACGCCTCGGCCGTTGTCGCCGTTGGGTGTGGTCTGCCAGAGCACCTGGCCGGTGCGGGCGTCGGCGAAGTACGAGCTGGGTTTGGTGCCGTCCTCGTCGACCTTGAAGACCTCCAGGCCGGGCCGGGACGGGTCGAGGTCGCCGACGTGCAGGGCGTCGCCGTGCCCGTTGCCGGTGGAGTACAGCAGCCGGCCGTTGTCGTCGATGGTGGCGGCGCCGTACACGATCTCCTGGCGGCCGTCGCCGTCGACGTCGGCGATGGAGAGGTTGTGGTTGCCCTGGCCGGCGGCGGCGCCGTTGCCGGCGGTGTTGGAGTCGAAGGTCCACCGCTTGCGCAGAATGCCGTCGCGGAAGTCCCAGGCGGCGATGACCGCCCGGGTGTAGTAGCCGCGTGCCATGATCAGCGAGGGGCGCTGCCCGTCGAGGTAGGCGGTGGCGGCGAGGAACCGGTCGACCCGGTTGCCGTAGGAGTCGCCCCAGGAGGAGACGGTCCCGCGCGGCGGGTCGTAGTCGACGGTGGAGAGGGCGGTGCCGGTGCGACCGTCGAACATGGTCAGATATTCCGGGCCGGCAAGGATGTAGCCGCTGCTGTTGCGGTGGTCGGCGGTCGCGGATCCGATGACCTGGCCGGTGCCGGAGCGGGTGCCGTCGGCGGTCTTCATGGCCACCTCGGCGCGGCCGTCGCCGTCGTAGTCGTACACCTGGAACTGGGTGTAGTGGGCGCCGGCGCGGATGTTGCGGCCGAGGTCGATGCGCCACAGGCGGGTGCCGGTCAGGGTGTACGCGTCGACGTAGACGTTGCCGGTGTAACCGGACTGGGAGTTGTCCTTGCTGTTGGACGGGTCCCATTTGAGCACGATCTCGTAGCGGCCGTCGCCGTCGAGGTCGCCGACGCTGGCGTCGTTGGCCGAGTAGGTGTAGGCCTCCCCGGTCGGGGTGGTGCCGCCGGGCGGCGGCTGGATCGGCACGTCGAGGTAGCCGTTGAGGAACTGCAGCGCGGGGGCGGAGGCCGCCTGCTCGGCGCCGTTCACCACGGCCCGCACCGTGTACGCCGTACCGGCCGCCGCGCCGCTGTCGAGGTAGCTGGTGGCGCCGGTGATCGGAGTGCTGTTGACCTTGGTGGAGCCCCGGTAGAGGTTGAACGACACGCCGGAGGCTTCGGTGCCGAGCAGCCGCCAGGAGACCAGGTTGCCGTTGCCGGAGCGGACGCTGATCAAGCCTCGGTCGAGCTTCTCCATCTGCAGCCCGCCGCCCGGAGGCGGCGGGGTCGTGGGTGGCGCGGTGGTCGGCGGGGCGTTGGTCGGTGCGGCGGTGGTGGCCGGCGGCGCGGTGGTGGGTGGGGTAGTGCCGGTGCAGGTGGTGCCGTTGAGCGCGAAGCTGGTCGGGGCCGGGTTGCTGGTGTTGTTCCACGAGCCGTTGAAGCCGAAGGCGGCGGTGCCGCCGGTGCCGATCGCCGCGTTGTGGCCGGCGTCGCGGGCGGTGACCTGGGCGCCGGACTGGGTGACGGTGGCGTTCCACGCCTGGGTGACCTGCTGGCCGGCGGTCCAGGACCAGGTCAGCGCCCAGCCGTTGACCGGGTCGCCGAGGTTGGTGACGGTGACGTCGGCGCCGAAGCCGCCGCTCCACTGGTTGGTGACCCGGTAGTCGACCCGGCAGGCGACGGTGGCCGCTGCGGCGGTGACCGTGGTGAGGGTGCCGGCGAGGAGGGTGGCCGCCGAGGCCGCAGCGAGCAGCGCGGTCCGGCGGCGGCGAATGGTGAGGTGCACGAGGCTGCCTTTCGCGGAGGTCGGGCAGGCGGCGAGGGACGCCGGCCTGCCCGGGCCGGCGGAGAACGTACGCCACACTGACCGACAGTCAATTGACGTTCGTAAATCAGCTCCGCGTACGGGCATCGTAGGACGACACTTTCGGCCGGCACAACCACCACGGCCGCCTCTTGCCCCGGCCGGCCCCCTCCTGATCAACTTCAGAGATGGCTGAGCACATGGATCCGGAGGAGTTCCGCCGCGCCGGGCACGCCGTGGTCGACTGGATCGCCGACTACTGGACGACGCTGGAGCAGCGGCCGGTGACCTCACAGGACCCGCCGGGCGCGGTGGCCGCCGCGCTGCCCGCCGGGCCGACCGAGCACGGCGAGCCGGTCGAGGCGGTCCTGGCCGACCTGGACCGGGTCGTCGCCCCTCGGCTGACCCACTGGCAGCACCCGGGCTTCTTCGGCTACTTCCCGGCCAACACCTCCGGCCCGAGCGTGCTGGGTGACCTGGTCAGCTCCGGTCTCGGGGTGCAGGGGATGCTCTGGGCGACCGGCCCGGCCTGCACCGAGTTGGAGACGGTGCTGCTGGACTGGCTCGCCGGCCTGCTCGACCTGCCGGAACGGTTCCGCTCGACCGGCCGTGGTGGCGGGGTGATCCAGGACTCCGCCTCCTCGGCGACGCTGGTCGCCACCCTGGGCGCGCTGCACCGGGCCAGCAAGGGACGCTGGCGGACCGACGGCATCGACCGCCGCTATCGGGCGTACACCTCGACCGAGGGGCACTCCTCGATCGAGAAGGCGGCCCGCATCGCCGGGCTGGGCGCCGACGGGGTACGCACGATCGAGGTGGACCCGGCGACGCAGGCGATGAACCCGGCGGCGCTGCGGGCGGCGATCGAGGCGGACCTGGCGGCCGGTGTGGTGCCGGCGATCGTGGTGGCCACCATCGGCACCACGTCCACCACCGCGATCGACCCGCTGCCGGAGCTCGGCGCGATCTGCGCCGAGCACGGCGTCTGGCTGCACGTCGACGCCGCGTACGCGGGCGCGGCGGCGGTCTGCCCGGAGCTACGCTGGTCGCACGCCGGGTTGGAGTACGCCGATTCGTACTGCTTCGACCCGCACAAGTGGCTGCTCACCGGCTTCGACTGCGACGCGTTCTGGGTGGCCGACCGGGGCGAGCTGATCGAGGCGCTGACGGTGATGCCGGAGTTCCTGCGCAACGCGGCGACCGAGTCCGGCGCGGTGATCGACTACCGGGACTGGCAGGTGCCGCTCGGCCGCCGGTTCCGGGCGCTGAAGCTCTGGTTCGTGCTGCGCTGGTACGGCGTCGAGGGGCTGCGGTCGCACATCCGCTCCGGGGTGGCCCTCGCCGACCGGTTCGCCGCGCGAGTGGTCGCCGACGACCGGTTCGAGCTGGCCGCGCCGCACCCGTTCTCGCTGGTCTGCTTCCGGCTGCGGGCCGGCGACGAGGCGAGCGCCGAGTTGCTGCGCCGGGTCAACGCCACCGGACGGGTGCTGCTGACGCACACCCGGGTCGGCGGGCGGTACACGCTGCGCCTGGCGGTCGGCTCGCCGCTGACCACCAAGCGGCACATCGACGAGGCCTGGGAGCTGTTTTCCGCCGCCGCCGACGACCTGCTGGCGGCCTGACCGTCACCCGCTCGCGCCGTGCCCGCCGGCGCGGGGCCAACGGGCACGATCGAACGCTGTGAACACCGCTCCGGCCGTCACGGAATGTGACGTTACGGTGGGTGACGCCTGCAGACTCAGGATCGCCGGGCGAGGCCGGTCAGCTCCAGGCCTTCGGGTCGGCGGCGAGCTCGTTGACCCGGCCGGGCAGCGTGCCGCCGGCCACGTCGGCGATGGTGACCAGTTCGAGGATTTCCCGTTCGCTGGCCCGCAGCGCGATCCACACGTCCTGCAGGGCCCGGGCCGCGCCCTGGTAGCCGAGCTGCTCCGGGCGCTGGCCACGGACGTGCGCCAGCGGCCCGTCGATCACCCGGATCACCTCGGCGAGGGAAATCTCCCCGGCGGGCCGGGCCAGCCAGTAGCCGCCCTCGGGGCCACGCTGGGCGTGCACGATCCCGCCCCGGCGCAGCTGAAGCAGGATGCTCTCCAGGAACTTCGGCGGAATCTCCTGGGCGCGGGCGATCTGCTCGGCGGTCACCGGCCGGGTCCGCCCGGCCGCCGCGCCAGCCCGCACCGCACTGGCTGGCACCGCGCTGGCCGGCACCGCCTTGGCGGCCGCCGCGGCCAGCTCGGCGGTCGCGCGGAGGGCGTAGTCGACCCGGGCGGAGAGACGCATGCCGGCAAGGTTAGTCCGCTGATCGGCCAGCCGGCTGCCCGGCCCTCGGCCGTCCGACCCTCGGCCGAACAGTCACGGCGCGCCGATGGTCAGGCACCGACCCGACGCAGCAGCCCCTCCTGCACGGCGCTGGCGATGTGCCGGCCATCGGTGGTGAGCATCCGTCCGGCAGCCAGCCCACGGGCGCCGGAGGCGGACGGGCTCCAGCAGTCGTAGAGGAACCACTCGTCGGCGCGGAAGGGCCGGTGGAACCAGAGCGCGTGGTCCAGGCTCGCGCCCACCACACCCCCGGGCCCCCAGACCTCGCCGTGCACCGACAGCACCGAGTCGAGCAGGGTCAGATCCGAGGCGTACGTCAGGGCGCAGGCGTGCAGCAGCGGATCGTCGGGCAGCTTGCCGTCGATACGCATCCAGACCCGCTGGTGCGGTTCGGCGGGTCGGTCGCCGGGGCGTACCCAGCCGGGCTCGCCCACGTAGCGAACGTCGATCGGGCGCGGGATCTGCCCCCAGATGCCGAGCCGCTCCGGGTAGCGGGAGAGCCGGTCGGTCATCGTCGGAACCTCGTCCGGGCCGGGCACGTCGAGGGGGGCTGAGGCCTGATGGTCCAGCCCCTCCTCCTGCCGCTGGAACGACGCCGACATGAAGAAGATCGGCCTGTCGTGCTGGAGCGCGACCGATCGACGCACCGAAAAGGAGCGGCCGTCCCGAACGTTCTCCACCTGGTATTCGATCGGCTCGGCCGGGTCGCCGGGGCGGACGAAGTAGCCGTGCAGGGAGTGCACGAGGCGTTCCGGGGCGACGGTGCGGCCGGCGGCGACCAGGGCCTGACCGGCGACCTGGCCCCCGTACACCCGCTGCGGGCCGACCGGCGGGCTCATCCCCCGGAAGGTCTGCTCGCCGGTGTGGTCCAGGTCGAGCACGGACAGGAGCTGGTCGACCGCCGCCTGGCCGGTCGCCCCGGGCTGGCTCACTGCAGGGCCCGCGCCGAGGCGGCGTCGACCAGCGAGCCGAGCTGGTGCACCCGCAGGGTGTTGGTGGAGCCGGGGGTGCCGGGCGGGCTGCCCGCCACGATCACCACGTAGTCGCCGGGGTTGGCCCGGTTGAGGCCGAGCAGCGCCTGGTCGACCTGGCGGAACATGTCGTCGGTGTGCGCGACGAAGGGCATCAGGAAGGTCTCGACGCCCCAGGAGAGGGCGAGCTGGTTGCGCACCTCGGGGACCGGGGTGAACGCCAGCAGCGGCAGGTCGCAGTGCAGCCGGGCGAGCCGCTTGACGGTGTCTCCGGTCTGCGAGAAGGCGACCAGGGCCTTGGCGCCGATGGCCCGCGCGATCGAGGAGGCGCCGATGGTGAGCGCGCCGCCGTGCGTACGCGGGTCGTGCTGCAGGCGCGGCACGCGGATCGAGCCGGCCTCGGTGGTCTGGACGATCTTGGCCATGGTGCTGACGGTGAGCACCGGGTACTTGCCGACGCTGGTCTCGCCGGAGAGCATCACCGCGTCCGCGCCGTCGAGCACCGCGTTGGCCACGTCCGAGGCCTCGGCGCGGGTCGGCCGCGAATTCTCGATCATGGAGTCGAGCATCTGGGTGGCCACGATGACCGGCTTGGCGTTCTCCCGGCAGAGCTGCACGGCCCGCTTCTGCACCAGCGGCACCTGGTCCAGCGGCAACTCCACGCCGAGGTCGCCGCGGGCGACCATGACGCCGTCGAAGGCGAGCACGATCGCCTCCAGGTGGTCGACCGCCTCGGGCTTCTCGACCTTGGCCAGCACCGGGCGGGTCACGCCCTCCTCGGCCATGATCGCCTGCACCAGCTTGATGTCGTCGGGCGAGCGGACGAAGGACAGCGCGATCATGTCGACGCCCAGGCCGAGGGCGAAGCGCAGGTCCTCGGCGTCCTTCTCCGACAGGGCCGGCACGCTGACCGCCACGTTCGGCAGCGAGACGCCCTTGTTGTTGGAGACCGCGCCGCCCTCGGTGACCAGGCACCGGATGTCGTTGCCGGTGACGTCGCTGACCTCGACCGCGACCCGACCGTCGTCGATCAGCAGCCGGTCGCCCGGCTTCACCTCGTGCGGCAGCCTGCGGTAGGTGCAGGAGACGCGGTCCTTGGTGCCGAGGATGTCGTCCCCGGTGATCACCACGGAGTCGCCGGTGCGCCACTCGTGCGGGCCGTCGGCGAACCGGCCGAGCCGGATCTTCGGGCCCTGCAGGTCGGCGAGGACCGCGACGGCCCGCCCGGACTCCTCGGCCGCCTCCCGCACGAGCCGGTAGACCGCCTCGTGGTCGGCGTGGCTGCCGTGGCTGAAGTTGAGCCTCGCCACGTTCATGCCTGCCTCGACCAGGCCCCGGATGCGCTCCGGGGACGAGGTGGCGGGGCCGAGGGTGCAGACGATTTTCGCGCGGCGTGTCACGGTCATGAGGGTAGTCTCTTCTCCGGGTCGACCGGCCGGCCGTCCCCTTGCGGACTGCGGAACATTTGTCCAACGACGCGTGTTTCCCGCGCAGCGGGCGGTGCGGGACGGCACTCGGGGCGTCGTGTGCGGCGGGCATCGGCGACCGCGCGGCGCAAATCGTACCCCTTGCCGTGTTTCCCTGGCGGAGGTGCTCTCGGCCGTCCCGGGAGCGCGGTTCGCCGCCAGCTCGACCACCGATCGACCGTCGTCAGCTCTACGTCCTGGCGAGCGGGAACTCCAGCGAGCCGGCCGGACAGAGGAAGGTCAACACGTCCACCCGGTAGAGCCCGGCCTGCACCGCCGGGTCGGCCTCCACGGCGCTGCGCAGATCGTCGACGGAGCAGGATGACGCCCTGCCGTTGGCGGGCGGGGCGTTCATTCCGTCGTACCCCCTGCCTAGTCTCGCCGGCCATGGGCACGAGCTATCAGACGGTCCTCGCCACCGGCGAGCTGGCGCGGATCCGGGCCGCGCTGGAGGAGGCCCGGTGGGAGGCGTACGTCGCCCCGGCCGGCGCACAGCGCTGGGCGGTCGTCCCGCGCGAGGAGAACGACTTCGGATGGGCCGACAGGGACGCGGTGGCCGAGTTGGTCAGTAGAAGCACAGGGAGCCCCGCAGTCTCCTTCGACATCTTCGACTCGGATGTGCTGCGCGCCCGGATCTTCGTCGACGGCGCGGCGACCCACGGGTACGTCTCCGACCGGTCCTATGTCTCGGAATACTGGGACAACGACGACAACGAGTTCCTGGCCGGCTTCGACGGCACGCTGTACCCGGTCGACGCCCCGCCACCGCCGGGGCCGGACGGGGCCGATCCGGTCGCGTTCGCGCCGGTCGGCGTCGGCGAGGTCGACCCGGCGCGGCTGGGCGCCGCATTGCGTGGCGAGGTCCCGTTCGACGACGCGCCACGATTGTTCGCCGAGCGGCAGCACGCGGCGATCCTGGCGGCCCTCAACCTCGACATCCACCCGCTCACCGAGGCGTTCCGGCACTTCGACCCGGCTGACTTTCCCCACGCGGTCCACATCGCACCCTGACCGCCCGGCTGCAGGTTCTCAACCTCCGCCAATCCCTGAATCGGTGACGGCTGAGCAAGTCGACACGCCGGGGCAACTTCAGCTGAGCTGCCACCGATCACGGACTGGACGGGAAGCGGGCCCGGAATTTGCCGGTTGCGGCTGCGCCGGCCTGGAGGTGCGGGAAGACTGCACGGGCGGGGAACACCGCGGACAGGTGGACCATGTGGCCGAAAGATCCGAGCAGCCTGCTGCACAAGGGCGAGGCGACGCGACGGGCGTCGTTCCTGGAGCTCTTCTTCGATCTGGTGCTTGTCTTCGCGTTGACCCGGGTGGTGGCCCGGGCGGTGGAGGATCTCACCGGCAGGGCCGCCATACACCAGCCCGAGGCTGTCTTCGCTGGCGCCGCCAAGACCGTATTTCTGCTGCTCACCCTCTGGGCGGTCTGGCAGTCGACCGCCTGGACCACCAGCCGCTACGACCCCTACCAGCCGCTCGTGCAGCTCATCGTGCTGGTCACGCTGGTGGCCAGCATGGTGATGGGAGTGGCGGCCCCCCGCGCCTTCAGCACCGATGCGGATTTGTTCGTCGCCGGCTACCTGATCGCCCAGCTCAGCAGACCACTGCTGCTCGCGATCGCGCTTCGCGGCCACGAGCGGCAGCGGCTCGAGCTGAGAATGTTGATCACGCACTCGGCGATGGCGAGCTTGTGGATCCTCGGCGTCTTCTTCGCGTGGTCCGGCACCCGGCTGGTCTTCTGGCTGCCAGCCCTGGGTATCGAGTACGTGGCCTACCGGTCCGGCTGGCCGGTTCCCGGCCTCGGGCGCTCGGTCCCCGACAGCGGGCCCATCGCGGGTGAGCACCTGGCCGAGCGCTACCAGCAGTTCTTCCTCGTGGCCCTGGGCGAGGCGGTGCTGGTCACCGGCCTGACCTATGCCAACGGTCAGCGGAATCCGGCGTCGGCAGCCGCCTTCACGGTCACCATCGCCATGTCGATCCTGATCTGGCGGATCTACTTCTACCGGGCCGGCCAGATCCTCGCCGAGGCGGTCCGGCAGAGCCGCCGACCAGCCCGCATCGGCTCGTCCGCAGCCGACTCACACCTGTTGATCACCTCCGGTGTGATCATCACCGCGATCGGCTTCGAACTGGCGATCACTCATCCCACCGGGCACACTCCGGTCCCCTGGCTCGTGGTGATTCTCGGCGGGCCCGTGGTCTACCTGGTGGGCCGCTCCCGGTTCGAACACGAAGTGTTCAACCGGGTCTCCCCATCTCGCCTGGTCGCCATCGGGTTGCTGCTCACGCTCATTCCCGCGCTGCTCTGGGCACCGCCGCTGGTCGCCCTGGCCTCGGCCGGACTTGTGCTGACCGGGGTCGCCCTCGCCGACGCGCGACGGGCACGAGGCAAGCCGCCCGAGCCGCCAGCACCACCGATGTGAGGCGTCGCGCAGGTGCTGTCAACGCGGTCCCGGTCGGGCGGAGGCCCGGTAGGACATGCATTGCCGACGGGCGGCGGGGTGGCCGCCCGTCGGCGTACGCGGGTCAGAGGGCGAAGCAGTTGGGTCGGATGGCCGCGTCGGTGAGCGCCTGTCGGACGATGGTGTACGTCGTACCGTCGAGGACCAGGCCGACGTGGCCGACCGCCCGCAGCGGGCACCACGACTGGACCAGCACGTTGGTGGCGCCGGAGAGCACCGCGTTGTCGACCGGGCGGACCAGTTCGTCCTCCCAGGTGCGGATGGTGGTCCAGCGGACCGGGCCGGGGGCCTGGGTGCCGCTGTTGAGGGTGGCGAGGAAGTCCGAGCCGATCGTCATCTGCTGACAGGCGACGATGCCGACGCAGCTGCCCAGCCCGACGAAGTTGATGATGTTGGCGACGTAGGTGCCGTACTGCGGGGTGCCCAGGCTGATGTAGCGGCCCACCTTGTCGCCGCCGCCCAGGAACTTGACGTACCAGCGGGAGACCAGGCCGCCCTCGGAGTGGGTGACCAGGTCCACCTTGGCCGCGCCGGTGCTGGCGCGAACCTGGTCCACGTACGACGACAGGGCGCGGGCCGAGTCGCGGATGTCGCCGGTGCCGAGGCCGGGCAACTGGTAGATCGACACCCGGTAGCCGTCGGCGCGCAGCCGGGCGGCGATCGGCTCGTACGCGATGGAGAGGCCGATCAGCCCGCCGACGACGATGACCGGGTTGGCCGAGGAAGCGGCCGCGAAAGTGCTGTCGGCCGTGGCGGCGGTGGTGACCGCGGGAGCGGTGGCGGTGCCGGCCGGGGTGGCGGCCTGGGCGGCGGCGGCCGGGACGAGCAGTGCGGCAACGGTGGTGGTAGCAATGAGGATCTTTCGGAGCAGCATGGCTGCACCTCCGGTCGGGGCACCCGGCAGGCCGGGCGGGAGCGGGCGAGGGGGATCCGATCGATCGTGGGAACGATGATGCGTGACCGATTTCACGTAGGTCAATGGAAAGTTACGCGCCGGTAACTCTTGTTCCATCAAACGCGCAATCCGGCATACCGGGCAGCGCCTTGGCGGGACGGGCGGGCGGCCGGACGGCGAAAGTCACGCTGCGCGAGGGAGTCGGCAGGGACAAGATGAAGAAGCGTTATGCCTGGGAGGCATATTCATGACTTTCAGGCATAACACTCATCAGTGATACGCCCCCGTACGGGATCGACTCGTCGGCGTTGCTTTGCGGCTGCTACCCGTCAGTTGCCTCGGCCTTGGTGACGGTGCCGAGCGCCTCCGCGATCGCGGCGAACTCGCGCAGCGCCGCCTCCAGGTCCTCCACGATCTCCTGCGCGATGACCTCGGGTGGCAGCAGCGCGTCGGCATCCTCCAGGGAGGCGTCCTCGAGCCAGGTGATGTCGAGGTTCACCTGTCGCGGGCGATCAGCTCGTCGTAGCCGACGGCGCGGAACCGCTCGGTCTCGACCCGCTCGGACCGGTCCTTGCCCAATCCACGTTCTCCACGCCCTCGCCCGGACCTCGAACGGGTCAGGACATGGGCCGCAGCCGCGCCTCACCGCCCGTTGCCGGGAACTATCGGCTACCCGACAGGTGTTCTGGTTACCGCCTCGGCTGTGGCCTTCAGTGCCTGGGTGTCAGGGTCCGCCGGGTTGACCAGCACGTCGACCGCGACGCCCGGCTCGACCACCCAGAACGCCTCGAACTCGCCGATCAGGCCGGGGCCATCGGGGTGCGCGAATTCGGCCAGCTCCCAGCCGGCGGGGTCACGCTCGTGAAACTCGATGAGAAAGTCGTGCAGCGCGGCAAGGTCGGCCAGCCGATCGCCCCGCAGTACGTGCACCCGCAGGTCGACCTGCCAGCCGTCGTCGACCTGACGCTCCCAGACCCGGGTGGCACAGGTGACGTCCTCCCACTCGGTGGCGAAGTCCGACACCTCCCTGCCGACGCCGTCCGGCACGTGACCGATGTGGAACCCGTCCAGCTCGCCACCGTCGCGTTCAACGGTCTCCATGTCGCTCACCCCGCCGCCTCAATCGCCGCCTCCACCTTGTCCAGGTAGTTGAACCACCACTCACCGCTCGGCTGGGGACGGGAGGCAAGCAGACACCCCGCGACGGCAAAAGCCAACACAACGGCTGTCTCCGGCTCAAGATGCTCGATCAGCGGCGTACCTGCGAGAACGGCTTGCAGGTACCGCTCCACCTCAGAGTGGGACAGTGGAAGCCAGCTCTCGGCCTCAACGATCACGCCAGCCAGCTCCCGCACCTCGTCGACCGACGGTGGGCCGCTGTACGCCTCGATGATCACGTAGCGCGCGATGGTAACAAGCAGTTCGAGCGCGGCTTGCCGGGAGGCGTCGTCAGGGAACGCCTGTAGAGCGGCATTGAACTCGTCCTCCTGCTCCTTGACGATCCAGTGCAGCGCATCCCTGACCGGCTGTTCGACCTGATCATCGATCTTCAACTTGCGATCCTCTCCCTCTCCTCTTCGCACGCCAAGCCTTGATGGCACTCCATGTTGCGACGCCCCCGAGTACTACGCCACCGATGGTCTTTGGCAGAACCGGCAGAAACTCCACAATGCTCGCCTACGCCATCGCGGCTGCCGAGCCGCCAGCGGCGATGGCCTCCGAACTCAACTTCTCGCGTCGAGTAGGTGGCGGAGCTTCATTCCTGTTGGTCGCTCTGCTCTCGCGGCTGAACGGCCTCCGCCTGTGGCGGGTCACCGCCGCGGTTGCCGGTATCCCGGGTGAATGGTGGGTTGCGCTACCACCACCCGTGCTCAGTTTCCCAGGGCCTGGACCTTGACGATCGTCTCCTGGACGTGCTGCTTGGCCGGGTCCCCGCCCTGGGCGGCCTGGGCCAGCGCCTGCCGGTAGGCGTCGATCATGCCGATCAGCGGCCCGGCTGCCACACCCTCCAGCGCGCCGGCCACCAGCATTCGCGCCTCGGCGGCGTCTTGGGCGGCAGCGGCGGTCTTGGCCTTTGCCTCGTCCAGCTTCTGTGCCGCCGCTGCCAGCCTCGCGATCATTTCCGCCGCGCTCACACAGCCTCCCCCGGGTCGCCCGCGTCGATCGGCCCGCGCCACCGCACTGGCGCCGGCCACAGAGGAGCTTACGAAACCTGCGCACGCCCCGCGACCACATGATCACGCAAACATCGGCAGATCTTGGAGAGAAACCGTCAGCGGCGAACGGTAAGTCTCCAAGATCTGCGGTCGGCCAAGCGAAGATCAGCGCTCCGCGACGAAGACGCCCACGCCGCTGACGCCCTCGACCAAGCCTCAATCTTGAGCGCGTTGATCTCCTGCCGCATAGCGATGGCGGAGACGTCATGCTGGCGACAGACCTCACCGATCTTGACGGCCTTCGCGCGGATCACGGCCAGATCAGCGCACTGGATCATGATGATGCCGATTACGGCGAGTTCGGAGGCTTGGCCTTCTGCGGGTAGATCGTCTCGTGACGCGCCAGCATGGAAACGAACTCGCCGATCTTCCGCTCGCGGGTCTGCGCCCGCTTGACGGCATTGACGCGGTAGATGAGGGCGAACCGGTTGGTTTTGGTGAGTACGTCGAACATGGCCTGCGCGGCGGGGTCGGCGGCGATGGCGGCGAGTAGGTCGGCCGGCACCTCGGCTTCCGACGGCGGGGCGTAGGCCGCCGCCCACCGCCCGTCCGCCTTCGCGGCTTCCACCGCGGCGCGACCTGGGGGCATCATTCGCCCCTGCGCTTCCAGCCGGTCAACGTGGGCGACGTTGCGTTGTGACCAGGAGCTGCGGGGCCTGCGAGGGGTGAACCGGATCCAGGAGGTTTCCTGACCCCCTTTACGGGCCTGCCCATCGATCCAGCCGAAACACAGGGCCTCGTCGACCGCCTGCTGCCAGGTCAGCGTGGTGACTGTGCCGCCCTTTTTGGTGAGAGCGAGCCAGACGCCGGGCGACGTAGCGTGGTTGGCCGACAACCACTCGCGCAGCGCCTCGGCGTCCGTAACGATCAACTCATCCAGTTCGGCGCTCGCCATGACGGCAGGCTAACCCGACTCGCCGGCCGCCGGCACGCCCGTGGCTCGGCGAACCGTCGGGGCAGGACCTCGATCCTGCACCCAGCCCCGCGTCTGGGGAACGAGGATCGCCTGGCGCTTAACGATGGCGGAGACGTCATGCTGGCGACAGAGCTCGGACGTCGATGGCAACTTGTCACCCGGCGCGAGGGCACCGGACTGGATCTGGGCGCGGATGCCGTCGGCGATCTGCGCTCACTTGGCTTGGCGGGCATGTTGACTCCCTGGTCAGCCTCGCCATTCGAGAGCAGCTCTGAACCACGGCCCGTTCACCGTGTCGGCCCCAACCCGTGATGGGGACGGAGTCAGCGATCGGCGACGAAGACGCCCAGGCCGTGGACGCCCTGCACCCATCCCTGCGTTTGGAGGACGAGGATTGCCTGACGCACCACTGTGGTCGAGACCCCGTGCTGCACCTTGAGCTGCGCTGTGGACGGCAGCTGATCGCCAGGTGTGAGTACACCCGACTCGATCTGGCCTCTGATGTGGTCCGCGAGCTGTTCCCATTTGGGCTTGACAGGCATGTGCACTCCCAGGTCTGCACCGCCATTCGATCACGAGCCACTTCTTGTGACAAGTAACGTGATGTCGTGCTTGCTATCCGTGACTAGTCGTGTAAAGCTCGAATCGATCGACTCCCAGGTCTGCAAACCCGGAGTTGGTCGTCTCCACCGCGCAGAGCGCCCGGTCGGCCGATCCCCCTGGACGGCCGGGCGTGCCGGTGACCTGCCCGCACGCAGCCCACCGGCACCACCACCGCACCGCCCACGTGAACGCAGCAAGGAGATCCCGAACAGGAGACCCGACCGTGGACGACCTTCCCCGCCCCGAAGATCCCAGGTTCGGTGCAGCGCCGTGGCTGTCGAACGGCCTGCACAACAGCAATGCCCCACTCACCGGCCCCGACGGCCAGGAGAACGGCCAGAAAATACTCGCGTCCCGGCAGGACCTCGAGGATGCGGCGGACATCCTCTTCGCCCACCCGCCCCGGCAGGTGACCCGCTGGGTCTGCGGCTGCGGCGCGGATTTCCCCTGCCCGGAGGTGCTCTTCGCCCGGCTGGTCCGCACCGCGACCGTCCAGGCGAAGAAGTGAACGCCGCCGACCTGCACGATCATGCGACCCGGCAGGCTGCCGAGGCGCGGCGGACGATCGAGGAGCACCGCACCGAGGCGTACACCAGGGTTTGTCGCAGTTGCGGGCGGCCCGGGCCGTGCGAGGAGCAGCGGGCGGCGCGGAGCCGGCTGTTGCACCACGATCGGACGCTGCACACGTTGCGCGACGCCTGGTTGGCGACGATCGCGGCGGCCGACCGGGCCGGCGGGCATCTGGACGGCGTGGGGCCGCCCGGCCGCCGGCTGCCGTGGCAGGACGCGGTGACCGAGTGTTGGCGGGCGTTGGGGCTGGTGTACGCGGGGCTGAGCGAGGCCCGGTTGGCCCCGGAGTCGGCCGGTGACCTGCTCGACGGGCTGCGGGCTGCCCGCGCCGACGCGGATCGGGCCGCCGCGCTGGCCGCCACTGTGCGGTGGCGGCTCGCGGCAACTGAGGACCGGCTCCGCCACCCGTACGGCGATGGCGGGCAGCAGGGGCCGGCGGCGGCGCGACGGTTCGCGGCGGCGATCGCCCGGCTGGATCTGGTCGCGGCCCGGCTCGCGGTCGGCGCAGCATCGACCGGTGGGCCGGCGCGCTCACCGGCACGCCCGAACCCGCCCCCGGCACCGGCGGGGACGTGTCGATCGACGAGGTGGCCCGGGCGGCGCGGACCGCCTGCCGGCTGGTCGCCGCCCGGCGCCGCCCGGCCCGTTGGAGACTGATCAAGAGATGGTGCTGATGGACGAGTCAACGATGACCCTGCGTAGCCTGCTGGACGGTCGGTTGCGTGGCCACGAGCGGCGGCTGCGCCGGCTCACCGGGCCGCAGTGGCGACGGTATGCCGACCTGCTCGCCGGGGCGCTGCTGGTGGCGGTACGGCGGCGGTTCGTCGCCGGGCAGGAACGCGGCCCGGTGATCCGGTTCGTCGCCTCGGCGCGGGAGCGGTACGACCGTACCGGCGACGAGGTGAACCCGGCGGTGGCCGAGGCGCTGGTCTGGGCGGCGCTGGGCGAGCGCCCGCCGGGGCCGGAGGGCGAGGCGACCGTGCTGGCCCGGACGGTGCTGCTGGTCGCGCTGCTGGAGGACGAGGGGCTCACCGACGCCGAACTGGACGCCTTCCTCACC
Organism: Micromonospora sp. NPDC006766; assembly: GCF_040636055.1. Lineage (NCBI taxonomy): Bacteria > Bacillati > Actinomycetota > Actinomycetes > Micromonosporales > Micromonosporaceae > Micromonospora > Micromonospora sp. NPDC006766. The sequence goes on from NZ_JBEYIX010000027.1 coordinate 58,614, forward strand.
GCCGCCGAGACCGCCGCCCGGTCAGCGGAAAATTCGGAAGAGCAGCAGAAAGCCGAGGTAGGCGAGCGGGACGGCGGCGAAGCAGATCAGGAAACCGATCTGCACATACCGGGACGGGACGGCGGCGGTCAGGGCGGGCCGCCCCCACTGGCCGAGGATCAGGTAGCCGGCGAAGAAGGAGAGCGCGGGTAGCCCCGCGCAGATCCAGGCCCCCAGGGTGAACCCGTCGACCAGGCCGACGCCGGAGGCGACCACCAGCATCATCATGGCCAGCACCCCGACGGCGGTGCAGCCGGCGTAAACGGCCGCCGCGCGGGCCAGCGGTGACCACGTCGGCAGCAGCGCCGGCTGCTGCGCCAGCGCTTCGACGGCCTGCGCGTGCCGGTCGGCCTCGTCGGCGGCCTGCCGGGCCCGGTCCAGTTCCCCCGCCGGGTCGGCCTCCGGCGGCCGTGGCGCGGGCAACCCGGCCGCCGCCGGCTCCCGGCCGCCGCCCGGCAGCGCCAGCCGCGTCGGACCCGTTTCCGGGTACGCGGGCAGCCCCCCGCCCCGGGCTACTTCCCCGGTCAGCTCCGGCGCGGCGGACGCCGGCCCAGCCGGAGGCACGGCAGCCGGGAGCACGGTGGCCGGGGCGGCGGCGGGTGGGGTGGGCGACCCGGGCGTGGGCTGGCCGATGGCGTGGCCGAGCTGGTCGAGCCGCTGCCCCTGGGCGGCAAGTCGGCGGTCAAGTTGGTCGGCGGCGGCGCGCAGGGTGCGCTGCCGGTCCGCCTCGACGGCGGCGCCGTGCTCACCGGCGCGGCGCTGCTCGGCCAGGGCCCGGGCCAGGGCCGCGTACTCCTCGAAGGTCGCCACGGTCCTCAGTGCTCCTCGTCCGGCTGGTGTCCGGGGCGGATGAACGGCACGATCAGCCGGACTCGCTGGTCATGCCGATCGACCAGCAGCGCGCGGTTCGCCCGTGGGGTGTAGGCGAGGTCGGTCACGCCGAGATGCAACGCCAGCTCTGAACCGGGCACGTTCAGCGCCACCAGGCAGGCCACGTCGTCGCGGTGCTGGCTGCCGCCGAGGTCGTCGGCGAGCCGGCGCAGCCCGCGCCACCAGCCGAGCAGGTGCACCCCGTGACCGGGGCCCTCGCGCAGCACGGTACGCAGGTCGTCCAGGGCGGACCGGAAGGTGGTCGGGTCGGCGCGGCCGAGCACCGCGCTGGCCGCGTCCACACCGAAGACCACCAGATACGTACGGCCGGTGGGCGGCGCGGCCGGCGCGGCGAGCGCGATGACCTGCTCCCGCAGCCCGGCCGGGTCGAGCTGAATGACGGTGTGCCCGGCGTGGGTGAGCGCGGCGGCGGTCTCGTCGGCGGTCTCGTCGGCGGCGGCGACCAGCGGGGCGAGCAGGAAACGCGCCTCGCCGGGGGCGTGCTGCCGGGCCAGGCCGAGGGTGGCGGCGCGCAGCACGTCCGCGCCGACCGGGGAGGTGCCGACCACGCCGAGGTGCCGGCCGGGGGTGGCGTCCAGGGTGAACAGGGCCGTGCTGCCGTCCACGTCGACCGTCCGGCCGGCCAGGGCGAGTGGACGCCGGCCACCGGGGCGCAGCCCCGCGTACGTGGGGTCCTGCTCGACGTGTGCGGGGTCGTACCCGCGGAAGACGGCCGGGGCGCGCGAGCCCGCCGGTCGGGCCTGCCACAGCTCGTGGCGCAGCGCGGCGATGTCGGCGGCCCCGGCGTGCGCGTCGGGGAACCGGATCGTGGTGTTCGCGCCGGGCGCGCCGGCGGCGGTGTTCAGCACGGCCGAGCCGACCGGCAGGGCGCCCGCGGCGTCGTTCAGCGGGTCGAGCACGCCGTTGCCGCCGGGCAGCGCCACCCGCAGCGGGAACTGCCCGAAGACCGCGTCGGCCTTGCCGTAGAGCGCCTCGATGCCGGACATGCTCTGGCTGGCCAGCACCAGGTGGACCCCGTACGAGCGGCCCTTGCGGGCCAACTCCTCCAGCAGGGCCACCGCCTCCCGGGCCACGCTGTCGTTGCCGGCGAGCAGCACGTGGAACTCGTCGATCACCGCCACGATCCTGGGTACCCGACCGTCGCGGGGCAGGTCGGCGAGCTTGGTGACGCCGTGCCGTTTCAGGGTGGCGGCGCGGCGGCCCAGCTCGCGGCGCAGCTCCCGCAGCACGGCGAGGCCGTACTCCCGGTCGGACTCGATGCCGACGGCGCGGGCGTGCGGCAGCCAGGACGGGTCACGCTCGGTGGGGACGAACTCGGTGAAGCTCACCCCCTCCTTGAAGTCGAGCAGATAGAGCTGCAGCTCGGCCGGGGAGTAGCGGGCGGCCAGCGAGTAGAGGGCGGCCAGGAGGAAGACGGTCTTGCCGGCGCCGGTCCGGCCGCCGACCAGCCAGTGCGGGGTGGCGTCGTCGAAGGCCACGATGGCCGGTTGTCGCCCGGCCCGGCCGATCACCGTACGCAGGCCGGTGGCCGACGACTCCGCCCAGCGTCGCTCGGGCAGCAGGTCGGCGACGTGCAACGCCTCGTCGCGGCGGGTGGCGGCGGCCAGGTGCCCGGCCAGCGCGCGGACCGACTCGGCCGGCGGGTCGCCGTCGAGCAGGACGGGTGCGGCCAGGCCGGTGCCGTCGTGGCTGAACGGAGCGTTGGGCGGGTCGCCGACGTGGGCGTACCGGTCGGTCAGCCGCAGCCGGGTGGTCGCGCCGAGCGGCGGCGCGGGTTCGGCCGGCGTATCCGGGGGCAGGCCGGCGAGCAACACGCAGACGGCGGCGGCCGGGCCGGCGTGGGTGAGCGCGGCCAGCCGGGCCAGCTCGCGCGGGGCGGGGGCGGACGCGGCGACGATGAGCAACAGCCGCTGGTCGGGGCGGGCGTCGTGCTGGGCGGTGCGGGCGTGCCGTTCGGCGTCGTCGAGCAGCGCCACGATCTCCGCGTCGGTGCCGGCGGCCGGGGCGAGCACGCCCGCGTCGAGCAGCGGGCGCAGCGGCAGGAAGGCGGTGCCGAGCGCGGCCGGGTCGAGGCCGACCACCCGGACGCCGCCGGCCGGGCCGGTCGCCACCAGCCGCAGCACCAGGGCGCGCAGCAGGGCGGCGACCCGCGGGTCCCGGGCGTCCGTGTCGACCGCGAGGTGGGTGCCGCCGGCCAGGGGTACGACGGCCGGGAAGCCGCCCTGCGGGGTGACCGCCTCACCGAGCCGCACCGGCACCGGCGCGTCGGTCAACGCGCGGGAGCCCGGTCGTGGGGTGGCGAGGGTGCCGCCGAGCACGGCGAGCCGGGCCAGCAGGTCGGCGTCGCCGGCCGGGCTGGTCGGATTGGCCGGCCCGGCGAGCGCGCCGAGGGCCGTGTCGAGGTGGGTGCGGGCCTGCCGGTGCGCGGCCACCGCCTGCCCGTACGCCGTCGCGAGCCTGCCCACTCTCCGCCCACCCCCGACACCGCCGCGTCATCGATCGAGGGAACCCTAACGGACGCGCGCCAACCCGGCACAGTCCGTGACGCGCTGGGACAGGCGCCCGCTCGTCCGAAGATCCGCACAACTTCCCGGAAAGTGGCCCCTCAGCTGCGGCCGAGGCAGCACTTTCCCGGAAACTGTGCGGATCTTGATGCCGGCAGCCGGTTGTCGGCGCGGTCAGTTGGCGAAGAGTTGGCGTACCGGGCGGGGTCCGGCGAGCCGGCGACGCAGCCGCCGGTTGCGGAGTCGGTCGAGGGCCAGCCCGGCCACGATCGTGGCGACGGTGGTGATCACGCCAGCCAGCACCAGGGTCTGCCGGGGGCCGACGTGCTCGGCGAGCCAGCCGAGCAGGGGCGCGCCGACGGCCGCGGAGATCGAACCGGTGACCCCCAGGGCGGCCAGCACCCGACCCCGCATGGCGTAGTCGGTGTCGAGTTGGGCGCGGGCGCCGACCGTGGTGTCGATGACCACGGCCGCCGCCGCGACCGGCAGGATCACGGCGGCGAAGCTCAGCGTGCCCGGGGCCAGCCCGGCGACGATCTGCAGGGCGCTGGCCAGCAGCCCGGCCCCCACCAGCACCCGGTAATTGAGCTCCCGGCGGCGGGCCGCGACCAGCGCGCCGAGCACGGTGCCGACCGCGAAGACGGTGGAGAGGAACCCGTACCCGGAGGCGCCGCCGCGCAGCGGCCCGTCGCTCATCGCCGCCATGGTGACCTGGTAGTTGCGGCCCAAGCTGCCGAGGACGAAGGAGAGCGCCAGGGCGACCAGCACCACCGGCTGGCGCAGCAGGTAGCGGAAGCCGGCGCGGATGCCGCCGTCCGCGGGCGGCGCGTCGGCGGCCGCCGGCTCGCCGGTGTGCCGCTCCTGCTCGCGTACGGCGAACAGGGCCGCGACGACCGCGATGAAGCTGACGGAGTTGACGGCGAACAGCAGCGCGGGGCCGATGACGGCGACCACGACGGCGCCGACGCTCATGCCGAGGATGCGGCCGGCGGAGTTGGTGAGCGAGCCGAGGGCCAGGGCGTTGCCGAGGCTCTCCCGGTCCACCAGCGTGGAGCACCAGCGCCCCATGACCGGGCCCTCGATCGCCGACACCGCGCCGGTGGCGAGGGAGATCGCGTAGATCGCCGGCAGGCCGCCGGCGCCGGTGAGCGCGACCAGGGCCAGCCCGGCGGCGAGGGCCGCGTGGGCGGCCTGCGCGACGATCAGCAGCGGCTTGGCGGGCAGCCGGTCGGCCAACGCGCCGCCCCAGACGCTGAGCACCAGGCTGGGCAGCGCCTGCAGCAGGACGGTGAAGCCCATCGAGGTGGCGGAGCCGGTTTTCGCCAGTACGTACCAGTTGACGCCGAGGACCTGCATCCAGGTCCCGATGACCGACACGAAGCCGGCGGCGGCCCAGATCCGGTAGTTGCGGTGGCGCAGCGCGGCGAACATGGCGCCGAGGGCCATGAGGATTTCCCCGTCCAGTGGGTGTCACGACGAAGGCCGGACCCCGCAAGGCCCGGCCAGCCGCCAAGTCTGCGCCGCGTTCACACCGCATCGCCGCAGTTCGTGAGGTGTTTCACGGGCGGCGCCGGCCGGGTCAGCGGGCGGCGAGCGGCTGCCGGGCCGGGTCCACCGGCGCGGGCAGCTCGCCTACCCCATTGAGGTACGCGTGGACGGCCGCCGCGGCGGCCCGCCCCTCGGCGATCGCCCAGACGATCAGGGACGCGCCCCGGTGCATGTCCCCGGCGACGAACACCCCGTCGACGTCGGTCTGCCAGTCGGGGCGGGCGTCGACCGCGCCCCGGGCGTTGCGGGTCACCCCGAGCTGGGTCAGCAGCGGCTGCTCCTCGGTGCCGTCGAACCCGATGGCCAGCAGCACCAGGTCGGCCGGCAGCTCCCGCTCGGTGCCGGGGAGCGCGGTGACGATCCGTCGGCCGTCCCGCTTCTCCACGGTGACCTCGGCGATCCGGACCGCCCGCACCCGGCCGGTGCCGTCGTCGACGAACTCCTGCACCGCCACGGCGAAGACCCGCTCGCCGCCCTCCTCGTGAGCCGGGTAGTCGCGCAGGAGCCACGGCCAGGTGGGCCACGGGTCCCGGGCGTTGTCGCGGGCCTGCGGCGGCTCGGGGTAGAGGTCGAGCTGATGTACGCCGGCCGCGCCCTGCCGGTGCGCCACACCGAGGCAGTCCGCGGCGGTGTCGCCCCCGCCGATGATCACCACGTGCTTGCCGGCCGCGTCGATCGGGGTGCCGTCCGGCATCCGGGCCGAGGCGGGCCGCCCGTCGCCGGCCACAGGGTCGGGCCGCCCGGCAGCCGCCGCGGCGACCGCGCGGTTGGCGGCCACCAGATGCTCCATCGCCTGGTGTACGCCGCACAGCGCCCGGCCCGGCGTCTGCGGGGTGTCCCGGCCCTGCAACGCGCCGCAGGCCAGCAGCACCGCGTCGTGCTCGGCGCGCAGCCGCTGCGCGGTGACGTCGACGCCCACGTTCACCCCCGTGCGGAAGACCACGCCCTCGGCTGCGAGCTGGGCCAGCCGCCGGTCGAGGTGGTGCTTCTCCAGCTTGAAATCGGGGATGCCGTAGCGGAGCAGGCCGCCGGGGGCGTCATCGCGCTCGTACACCGTGACGGTGTGCCCGGCGCGGGCAAGCTGCTGCGCGGCGGCGAGCCCGGCGGGGCCGGAGCCGACCACGGCGACCGACCTCCCGGTCGGGGCGGGCGCCGGGCGGGGGCGCAGCCCGCCGCGGGCCACCGCCGCGTCGGCGATCTCCACCTCGACCTGCTTGATGGTGACCGGCTGCTGCCCACCGAGGCCGAGCACGCAGGCCGCCTCGCAGGGCGCCGGGCAGAGCCGGCCGGTGAACTCGGGGAAGTTGTTGGTGGCGTGCAGCGACGCCACGGCGGCGTCCCAGTCGCCGGTGCGGACCAGGTCGTTCCAGTCCGGGATGCGGTTGCCGAGCGGGCAGCCGTCGTGGCAGAACGGGATGCCGCAGTCCATGCAGCGGGCCGCCTGCTCGCGGATCAGCTCCTCGCCGGCCGGCGGGTACACCTCCCGCCAGTCCATGATCCGCACCGGCACCGGGCGGCGTGCGGGCAGCCGCCGCTCGTAGCGCAGGAAACCGTTCGGGTCAGGCACGAGCCACCTCTTTCATCACCGCGTCGTCGACGTCGCGGCCGGCGGCTTCGGCGGCCCGCATGATCTCCAGCACCCGGCGGTAGTCGCGGGGCACCACGGCGGTGAACTCCGCCACCGCCTCCGGCCAGCGTGTGAGCAGCTCCTCGGCGACCGTCGAGCCGGTCTCGGCGAGGTGCCGGCGGACGAGGTCGCGTAGCTGGTCGCGTTCCTCGTCGCGCAGCGGCGACAGGTCGACCAGCTCGGTGTTGACCCGCCGCCGGTCGAGCTTCCAGACGTACGCGGTGCCGCCGGACATGCCGGCGGCGAAGTTGCGCCCGCAGGGCCCGAGCACCACCACGGTGCCGCCGGTCATGTATTCGCAACCGTGGTCGCCGACACCCTCCACGACGGCCACCGCGCCGGAGTTGCGCACCGCGAACCGCTCGCCGACCCGGCCGCGCAGGAGCAGCTCGCCGCCGGTGGCCCCGTACAGGATGGTGTTGCCGGCGATAATCTGGTCCTCGGCCCGCTCCCCCGGGCCGGCCGCGGCGTCGGCGAACGGCGCGGCCGGGTCCGGACGGACGATGATCCGCCCGCCGGAGAGGCCCTTGCCGACGTAGTCGTTGGCGTCTCCGTGCAGGCGCAGGGTGACCCCGGGCGGCAGGAACGCGCCGAACGACTGGCCGGCGGTGCCGCGCAGCCGGAACTCGATGGTGTCGGCAGGCAGGCCGGCGCCGCCGAAGCGGCGGGTCACCTCGCCGCCGAGCATCGCGCCGACGCTGCGGTGCTCGTTGCGGACCGCCAGCTCCGCCCGGACCGGGGTGACCGGCGGCTCGGCTTTGGCCGTCAACGCCCGAGGCCCCGCGCCGTCCGCCGCCGCCCGAGGCCCGCGCAGCGCCGGCTCGGCCAGGGCGATGAGTTGGTTGTCCAGGGCCGCCGCGAGGCCGTGGTCCTGGGCCCGGGTGCCGCGCCGGGCCGCGCCCTCGGGCAACTCGGGCAGGTGCAGGATCCGGCCGAGGTCGAGCCCGTGGCCCTTCCAGTGCGCGACCGCGCCGGTGACGTCGAGTAGTTCGGTGCGCCCGATCGCCTCGTCGATGCTGCGCAGGCCCAGCTCGGCCAGGTAGCCGCGGACCTCCTCGGCGAGGAACAGGAAGAAGTTTTCCACGAACTCCGGCCGGCCCGGGAAGCGCTCGCGCAGCAGCGGGTTCTGGGTGGCGATGCCGACCGGGCAGGTGTCCAGGTGGCAGACCCGCATCATCACGCAGCCGGAGACGATCAGCGGGGCGGTGGCGAAGCCGAACTCCTCGGCGCCGAGCAGCGCCGCGACCAGCACGTCCCGGCCGGTCTTGAGCTGGCCGTCGACCTGCACGGTGACCCGGTCGCGGAGCCGGTTGAGCAGCAGGGTCTGCTGCGCCTCGGCCAGGCCCAGCTCCCAGGGCGTGCCGGCGTGCTTGAGCGAGTTGAGCGGGGACGCGCCGGTGCCGCCGTCGTGGCCGGAGATCAGGATGACGTCGGCCTTGAGCTTGGCGACGCCGGCCGCGACCGTGCCCACGCCGACCTCGCTGACCAGCTTGACGTGCACCCGGGCGGCCGGGTTGACGCACTTCAGGTCGTGGACGAGCTGGGCCAGGTCCTCGATGGAGTAGATGTCGTGGTGCGGCGGCGGCGAGATGAGGCCGACGCCGGGGGTGGCGTGTCGGGTACGCGCGATCCACGGCCAGACCTTGTTGCCGGGCAGTTGGCCGCCCTCGCCGGGCTTGGCGCCCTGGGCCATCTTGATCTGCAGGTCGTCGGCGTTGACCAGGTATTCGTTGGTCACCCCGAACCGGCCGCTGGCGATCTGCTTGACCGCCGAGCGGCGGGCCGGGTCGTGCAGCCGCTCGACGTCCTCGCCGCCCTCGCCGGTATTGGACTTGCCGCCGAGGCGGTTCATCGCGATGGCCAGGGTCTCGTGCGCCTCCGCCGAGATCGACCCGTACGACATGGCGCCGGTGGCGAACCGCTTGACGATCTCACTGGCCGGCTCCACCTCGTCCAGCGGCACCGGCGGCCGCACCCCGGTGCGCAGGGTGAACAGGCCGCGCAGCGAGCCCGCCCGCGCGGCCAGCTCGTCGACCGTCGCCGTGTAGCGGCGGAAGACGTCGTACTGACGGCTGCGGGTGGCGTGCTGCAACAGGAAGACCGTCTCCGGGTTGAACAGGTGCAGCTCGCCCTCGCGGCGCCACTGGTACTCGCCGCCGACCTCCAGCCGGTCGCTGGGCTGCGCGCCGGAGGCCGGCCAGGCGAGGGCGTGCCGGGCGGCCACCTCGGCGTGGATCTCGTCCAGCCCGATGCCGCCGATCGTGCTCGGGGTGCCCCGGAAGTAGCGTTCGAGCAGGCGGGCGTCCACGCCGAGGGCCTCGAAAACCTGCGCCCCCCGGTACGACGACACCGCCGAGATGCCCATCTTCGACATGATTTTGAGGACGCCCTTGCCGAGCGCCTTGACGTAGTTGCGCACCGCCACACGCGGCTCCACGCCGACCAGTGCACCCGTGGAGATCAGGTCCTCGACCGACTCGAAGGCCAGGTACGGGTTGACCGCCGCCGCCCCGTACCCGATCAGCACGGCCGCGTGGTGCACCTCGCGGCAGTCGCCGGACTCCACGATCAGCGCCACCTGCGTCCGCGTCTGCTCGCGTACCAGGTGCTGGTGCACCGCCGCGGTGAGCAGCAGCGACGGGATCGGGGCCAGTTCGGCGTTGGAGTCCCGATCGGAGAGCACCAGGATCCGCACGCCGTCCTCGATGGCCTCGGAGACGTGCCGGCAGATCTCGGTGAGCCGGGCCTTGATGCCGGCGCCGCCGTCGCGTACCCGGTAGAGCCCGGAGACCCGGACGGCCTTGAAGCCGGGCAGGTCACCGTCCTCGTCAATGGAGAGGATCTTGGCCAGCTCATCGTTGTCGATCACCGGGTAGGGCAGGACGATCTGCCGGCAGCTGGCCGGGCCCGGGTCGAGCAGGTTGCCCTCCGGCCCGATCGTGGACACCAGGCTGGTCACCAACTCCTCCCGGATGGCGTCCAGCGGCGGGTTGGTGACCTGGGCGAAGAGCTGGTGGAAGTAGTCGTAGAGCAGCCGCGGCCGGGTGGACAGCGGGGCGATCGGGGTGTCCGTGCCCATCGAGCCGATCGGCTCCGCGCCGCTGCGGGCCATCGGGGCGAGCAGGATCTTCAGCTCCTCCTGCGTGTAGCCGAAGGTCTGCTGCCGGCGGCGCACCGAATCGTGGGTGTAGACGATGTGCTCGCGCGGCGGCAGCTCGTCCAGCTCGATCAGGCCGGCGTGCAGCCACTCGGCGTACGGCCGGGCGGCGGCCAGCTCCGTCTTGATCTCGTCGTCGTGCACGATCCGGCCGGCGACGGTGTCGACCAGGAACATCTTCCCGGGCTGGAGACGGCCCCGGGCGACCACGGTGGCCGGGTCGAGGTCGAGCACGCCCGCCTCGCTGCCCAGCACGACCAGACCGTCGGCGGTGCGCCACCAGCGGCCGGGGCGCAGCCCGTTACGGTCCAGCACCGCGCCGACGATCTCCCCGTCGGTGAAGGCGACCGAGGCGGGGCCGTCCCACGGCTCCATCAGGCTGGCGTGGAAGCGGTAGAAAGCGCCCTTGTCGGCGCGCAGGTCGGGGTCGTTCTCCCACGCCTCGGGGATCATCATGAGCACCGCGTGCGGCAGGCTCCGCCCGGCCAGGTGCAGCAGCTCCAGGACCTCGTCGAAGTTGGCCGAGTCGGAGCCGCCGGGGGTGCAGACCGGGAAGAGCCGGCGGAGGTTGCCGGGCACATTCGGGGTCCGCAGCAGCGCCTCCCGGGCCTGCATCCAGTTGCGGTTGCCGCGGATCGTGTTGATCTCACCGTTGTGGGCGATGAACCGGTACGGGTGGGCCAGCGGCCACGACGGGAACGTGTTGGTGGAGAACCGCGAGTGCACCAGGGCGATCGCGCTGACCACCCGCTCGTCGGTCAGCTCCGGGTAGAACGCGGGCAACTGGTCCGGGGTGAGCATCCCCTTCCAGACCATGGTCCGGGCGGACAGCGACGGGAAGTACGCCGGCACGCCCCGCTCGGCGGTCTCCCGCTCGGCCTGCTTGCGTACACAGAACGCCACCCGGTCCAGGTCGAGGCCGGTGAGCGCGGGGCCGGCCGGGCCGGCGGGCGAGGCGGTGAGCCGCCGTGCGGCGAGAAACAGCTGCCGGACCCGGGGCAGCGCCGCCAGGGCCGTCTCGCCGAGCCCGCTCGGGTCGGTGGGCACGTCCCGCCAGCCGAGGATCTCGGCCCCCTCGACCAGGGCGTACTTCTCCACCACCTGGCGGGCCCGAGCCTCGGCCGCGTCGTCGTCGGGCAGGAACACCAGGCCGGTGGCGTACTGACCGGCGGGGGGCAGCGGGAAGCCGGCGACCGCGCGCAGGAACGCGTCCGGCACCTGGATCATGATCCCGGCGCCGTCACCGGTGTTGGGCTCCGCGCCCCGGGCGCCCCGGTGATCCAGCCGGCGCAGCGCCGCGAGGCCGTACGCGACGACCTCGTGCGCGCGGCGGCCGTGCAGGTCGGCCACGAAGGCCACCCCGCAGGCGTCGTGCTCGTACGCGGGCTCGTAGAGCCCCTGCGGCTGGGCGACCGGCTGCGAAAGGGGAGAGTACGGAAGGGCCACCGGGCCTCCTGTCGTCACTCAGATGAGTCATGTCCTGGGACGACGTCGGCCCTTGCTGGCTAATTGAGTTTACGTTAAGGCGACTGGTGGAAGGCCAGTGCAGATGGATCACACCTTCCACACTCTGGGACATGTAGTCTCGCCCCGTGGATGTCGTATGCGCTGACGTGCTCGACCGGTTGGAGCGTTTCTACGACGCGGTGCCCAGGGACGGCGCCCGGGCCGAGGAGTACGGCTCTCTGGTGCTCTTCGTCCGGGACGGGGCCGGCTGGCCGTTCTACGCCCGGCCCCGGCTCGACGCCACCGCACCGCCCGCGCTGGCCGAGGTCAACGCGGTACGCGCCCGGCAGCGGGAGTTGGGCCTGCCCGAGGCGTTCGAGTGGGTGCACGAGGTCACCCCCGACCTGCTCGCGGTGGCCCGCTCGGCGGGGCTGTCCGTGCTGGAGGCGCCGCTGATGGTGCTCGACCCGGCGCGGCTGCCCGACCCGGCGACGCTCAGCGACGTACCGGTGCGGGTCCTCGACCCGGCGGACCCCGGCTTCGCGGCGGACGTGGCGATCCGGCGGGCCGTCGCCGCGGTGGGCTTCTCGAACGGCGGCACGGCGCGCGGCCCGGCCGGGCCGGCCGAGCGCGACGCCGCGATCTCCCGGCTGGACGTGGCCGCGCTGGAGGAGGAGGCCGTGCGGATCGCCGGCGGGCGCCGGATCTCCGCGCTCGCCGAGGCCCCCGAAGAGGGGGCACTGGCCAGCGGAATGGCCATGCGGGTCGGCGACGTGGCGGAGATCGCCGGGGTGGCCACCCTTCCGACGGCCCGCCGGCGCGGCCTGGGCGCGGCGATCACCGCCACCCTGGCCCGCGAGCTGCGCGACGCCGGCACCGACCTGGTCTTCCTCTCCGCCGGCAGCGAGGAGATCGCCCGGGTCTACCTCCGGGTCGGCTTCCGCCGCGTCGGCACCGCCTGCATCGCCGAACCCACCGCCCTCCTCCCCTAACCCCCACCCCCACCCCCACCACGCCGATCATGGAGTTGTGGCGCCCGGAATAGGCGATTCACGACTTTCGCGCACAACCACGACTCCATGATCGGCGCGGGAGGTGGGGCACTCAGTGTGATTGAGATCAGTGCGCTCCCCGACGAGCAGGTCGTGTCCCGCAGGCCCTCCGTACACCTCGCGCAGGGTGGCGAGGGGTGG
>NZ_JBEYIX010000028.1:0-68990 GCF_040636055.1 Micromonospora sp. NPDC006766
TGCTCGCGGCCGGGACGCACGGGCGAGGTCCAGATGGGCCAGCCGTCGCCGACGGTGATCACCTGGACGTTGCCGCCATGGTTGTCGTGCTTGGCGGACCACCAGAGATCCACGCCTGGTGTCGGTCCGGGGGTGCGGCACCGGTCGGTTTCGATCAGTGTGCCGTCGATGTTGACATGGGAGTAGCCGGCGGCCTTGGCAGCCAGGAGGGCGCCGTGCAGGCTGGGTGCCTGTGCGGCGAGCACATCGATGGCCTCGTGCAGGTAGTCGTAGCCGGTGGACACGCTGATCTTGTTGTCGGCGGCAAGTTGCTTGATCCGGGTGCCGTCGCAGAACCAGCGCGGGGCCAGGATCGCCTGGTCACGGCAGGTCAGTGACCGGGTTCGGGCGCGGGTGCCGCGGCGGGTGCGTTCGGCGGCCAGCAACCCGGCCGGACGGTTCACCGTCTCCTCGCGTACCGGCAGCGCAGCGGTGTATGTGACACTCATGTCGACGCAGGACCTCTATGAAGTTGATCTGTGGAAGGACCACTTCGTATCGAGGTTCTGCGTCTTCTCTTCGTACCGGACCTGATCTGGCGCGTCTCACGCCTTCCCGGCATTCCAGGCAGCTACTGACTGCTACCACCCGCTTGCGCGGAATGGCTCACTCACCTCAGGTCGCCGAAGTAGCTCTCCTCCTCGCCGAGCAGCAGCGGTACGTCGTACACCGACATGTCGGGCCGGAACCGCGCGTACCTCACCCGGTGCCGCCAACGGCCGTGCTCGAAGGCGACGTCGGCGTCGATCTCCGCCACCACGGTGGGCTCGATCTGCACGTACCGCAGCGGCTCCGGCCGGTCCAGCTGCCCGGACCAGGACGCGGGCAACGGCTCCGGCCACGGGTGCACCACGGCAGCGCCGTAGTGTTGCCGAGGCCGTAGCGGAGACAGCAGCCCAGCGAGCTCCTTCCGCTGGAGGCCGGTCAGCGGGTGTGTCCGCCCGGTGTACCGCAGCCGTCCCCTGCGGTCGAACCGGCCGAGCAGCAGGGTGTCAGGGTTGTGGATACTGCCCGTCACTCCACCGACGATCGCCTCGGTCACGATTCGGGTCCGGAACTTCCACCACCCGCGCCGGCCAGGCTCGTACCGCCCGGCCAGCCGCTTGCTCACCACGCCCTCGATCCCGGCCGCGACGGTCCAGTCCAGCAGCCAGTCCGCGACCAGCCGCATGTCGGCCGTCTGCGGCGTCACGGTCAGCTGCGCGGGCGCGTCAGCGAGCAGCCGCTCCAGCCGGACTCGCCGCTCCGACAGCGGCAAATTCAGGATCACCTGCCCGTCGGCGTCCGCGAGAAGATCGAACAGCACATAGTGGGCGGGGCAGTCGTGGACCAGGCGCAGGAGACCGCGGCCGGCGGTGACGCGCCGCTGCAACTGTGCGAAGTTCGTCCGACCGCGCTCCCACACGATCAGCTCGCCGTCCAGCACTACCCCGGGCGGAAGCGTCCGGATCGCCCGTGTGATGTCCGGGAAGTACGTGGTGAGGTTCCGGCCGGCCCGCGACTGCAGGTACACCCCGTCGGCCTCGCGGAACGCGATGCACCTCCACCCGTCCCACTTGGGTTCATGAAGCAGGTCGGGACTTTCGGGCACCGCATCGACCGGCGCGGCGAGCATCGGCGCGACCGGCCGGCGCAACGCGGGATCCGTCGCAACCCGGCGCCGGGCCGGGCTCACCGCCTGCGCGGGCTGTGAAAGCTCATCATCCCCGTCCCCTCGCCCATCGTCGGCGAGGGGCCGCCCGGAACGGGCGAAGATTGGCTACAACAAATGCCCGTGTTGCCGGCCTTCAAGGTCGTCAGGCACCTCGACTCAGGTATCAGCGCCCCACCAGCGGCAGCGTCGCCGCTTCGAGGGCCGGCTCCACGACTAACCGCCGACTCAAGGAGCAGTGACCAGCCCGCAACATGGTCGACGAGGACCGGGAGCTGCGGCTTCACGGGTACGAGGTGTACCGGCTCGGCGGGGCCACGCTAGTCGAGGATCGCGATGTCGCCCAGCAACGGGTCTCCGCCTTCTTCGACCGCCTCGCTGCCCGATACAGCAGTCAAGGTTTTCGTTCCCGCCGGGTTCGGTTGCCCGCCCTCTGCCTGCCTGGGGCCCGGGCAGGCCCGGTCGTCCGGCAGCACATCCGGCTTCGGACTGCGGCTCTCTGCGGCTGCTGGGCTCACCGCTCGCGGGCGAGGCGGTTGGGCAAGCACATGAGCGACCATGCTCGCCGGATCACCCTCGGCGCCGGACCCGACAATCTGCCACAACGCCCGGCTGAGGTCGCGCACAAGGTCATCGTCGGCTGTTGCGGGCCGCCAATGGGGAGCGGCTCGGTAGACCAGCGAACCGGCGGGACGCTCGAGGATGGCATCCCCTCGAACGAACAGATTCCGCCGCTGCGTCGCCGTGCGTAGGCCTCGGTGGAGGGCGGCGGCCATCAGCAACATCTCGCTGCCGAGCCGCGCGGCGTCCCTCCCCCGATGCTGCATGTGCCCCCGGGCTGCAGGGCCCAGCAGCGAGCGGGTCCACCGCAGGGCCTCGCCCATCTCGGCGACGGTGTCCTGGGCCGGGCCGGCCGCCGGTGCCGCGCGTAGCTCGGCAGCGGCGATCGCCGCCTGCCGCCAACCCCCGGTCATCGCCAGGGATCCGTCGGCCGTGAGGACGTGCGCCGCCAGGCCGAGCTGCGTCCCGACCTGAAGGTGCACTCCCGTGACCTGGGCGGGGTGAAGCCACAGCCAGGTTCGCGCAGCGCGGACCGCTGCGATAGCCGCATCGAGGGTGTCCACCGCCGGTGCCGGATGCAGCGGCGACCGGGCGATATCAAGCTCACGCAGGTCGGGCTGAGCCTTCGCGGCCGCGACCAGCTCCTTGGCGACGGCGCTCAACCGGCTGCCGCTCGTCCATCTGGCTGCCTCCGCCGCCGGCCTGTACGTCTGCGCCAGAGGTCCACCCCGGTCCAGCCAAGCGGGAAGGCGGCCGTCGAGCCGCACGGCATCCACGGCGAGCCGGGCAATATCACCAAGCCCTCCCTGGACACCGCCCCCGGCACGGATAGCAATCCCCTCTGGCGTATCGGGACGCCGCCCGGGTGGAACGTGACCGGCGACAGCTCGCGCACCCGATCCTTGAGCACCGTCAACGACCGGGTCCACCCGATCCGCTCCGCGATCACCGTGGCCGGCATCGTCGGCCACTCCGCCAGCAACGAACGGATCCGAGCATCCACCGCGTCCACCGCCGAACCCCGCGGCGCCCGCTCATACTTCGGCGGCCGATCCGACGCCAACGCCCGCGCCACCGTGTTCCGCGAAATCCCCAACCGCCGCGCAATCGCTGCCTGACTCACACCCTCAGACCGGTGCAACCGACGGATCTCGGCCCAGTCCTCCACACTGATCACACCCCAAGCCGTACACAGGGTGCTCAGTTTTCACCCGTCGACTACGGCTCAGTTTTCACGCGTCGTCGACAGCCCCGTCGGTCGATCTTCATGTGCTCGCACGCGCCGTCGTGGTTCTCGGTAAAAGCCCCATCCGTTCGCCGCGCGACCTTCTGCCAAAACGTCCCAGCGGTGTCGTACTGAGTGGTCGTGTACCAGGTGAGGCCCGGGTACCGCCGATAGAGCTAGAGCACGGCGCGGGTGCCGATCCCATAGCCTTTGGCGGCCCCATCAACGCTGATCTTCCGCAGGTAGCCACGCCGACACCCCTGGCACACTTGGAAGTCGACCTGACCGACGACGAGCAGGCCCCGACGAAGGACCAGCCGCTGGAACCCGGCAGGCGCGCCGGCTGGTAGGTGGACCGCGCGGACGCGCAGTGCCGCCAGGCGGCGCAGCCACCACACAAGATCGCGGCGTCGTGCCGTGTCCCACCGGAAGGGCCCTGGATCCGGGAAGAGTTGTCCGAGGAGCCGGACCCGAGCATCATCGTCGTTGTCGGCACCGGCGTCGTGGACTATGCGCAGGGCCCGGTCCAGAAGGTTCGCAGTCTCCCCCCAAACATCCTCGTCCCCCTCGCCCTGCCGGCGTCGGCACACCGCGGCCGCCGCCGCAAACCGACCCGAATCCGCCTGCCAAGTATTGACGAGCACAGCGGCCACCGCAGCGACCCGCTCCGGTGACGCATCGTCCAGTCCGATGGCAAACGACAAGGCCTGGTCGGCGTCATCCTCGGCGGACCGCCGAGGACCCGGCACCTGCGGAAAGCCCATAGCCGTCACCGTAACCGCGCTGTACGACGGCGAGCGCCTACCGGAGGGGCCCACTCCAATCGTTTGGGGCGGACCCAGTCCGCCTAGGACAGGGCCCGCCCCAACACCCCACTACGCCAGCGGATGTGGCTCACCGGTAAGTGCCGCCAGCGCGGCAGCAACCTCGTGGATAGTTGCGCGAACGTAGGTGGCGGTGGTTCCGGCATCTCCCCCACTGGCGGAGTGACCGGCATAGGCCCGGGCGATGGCGTAGCCGAAGTTGCGCTCCACCCAGGTCAACGTGGTATGCCGTAACCAGTGCGTGCTGATCTGCTGCGCGTGCACCCACGGCAGGTGCTCACCAATGCGCACCCAAAGGTGGTCGTACCGCCGATAGGTAATCGGCTGCCCGCTGCGATACCGGAACAAGGGCCCCTCCTCCGTCGCGTGCCGCTGCTCGGCGTGCCGCTGCAGGT
The DNA here is from genome assembly GCF_040636055.1 of Micromonospora sp. NPDC006766. Taxonomy (NCBI): domain Bacteria; kingdom Bacillati; phylum Actinomycetota; class Actinomycetes; order Micromonosporales; family Micromonosporaceae; genus Micromonospora; species Micromonospora sp. NPDC006766. The sequence goes on from NZ_JBEYIX010000028.1 coordinate 4,696, forward strand.
ACCGCATGAGTGTGGGCGACACCGGCTGCCACCGGACGGTCTCGCCCTTCTCCCGCAGCAGGATCAGACACTGGTCCGGGTCCAGGTCGACCGGCCGCAAAGCGAGGGCCCCACCGCGACGGCACGCCGTCTCGGTGTGCAGCCGCAGCAGCAGACTGTCCAACGCCGGATCATCACCCGTGGACGCCGCCACCTCGTTGATCTCCGCCAATCGCGCATCCGCCAACGCCCGCCGGGTGCTCGGCAACCGCCGCGGCTTCGCCACCTTCAACGCCGGGTTCTCTGCCTCCGACAGGAACCCGTCGGCGACCGCCCGCCGGTACAGACAGCGCAACGCCGCGATCAGATGCTCTGCCGCGCTGCGCCCGCCCCGCGCGTTACGCCGGGCCACCACATGCGTCTTGACGTACTCCGCAAGCCGCTCGATCTCCGATGGTGTCGGCTCATCGATACGCCGCTGGCCCCACTGCTCGACCACGCGCTTCCAGTACGACCCGTACGCCCGCCGCGTCCCAGCACTGACCGCAGCCGCAACCACCGGCACATACTCCGCGAACGTCGGAGCCGGCGGACGATCCGACGCCACTGCCACCAGATCCGCTGGCGAGATGCCCATCCGCGACAACAACAACCGAGCGGCCTCCAGCTCCGCCTTGCCCGCCACGCCGCTCACGACTCACCGCCCGCGAACGCCTCGTCGTGTACCCGGGCGACTACCGCGTCCAGCGAGGCCGGCGGGTGAAGCACGAGACGTCCGGCCTTCGGATCGGCCGCCAGCAGCACCCGATCGCCGGCCGTCAGCCCGCACCACTGGCGGACCACAGCGGGCAACCGCACATGACCCTCTTTTGTCACCTGGAACACGCCGCGCGGGTCAGGGTCGACGATGATCAGGCCGCCGCTCTCCCTGATGCCCAGCCTGCGGCCAGGAGCCCAGCCGAGAGCGGCCATCACCGCCCGATCAGCGACGCGGCCATGCACATCAAGAGTCGCCAGCCCATACACCGTGCTGCCGTCACGAGTAGGAGCCAGTCGCGCCAGCGGCAGAGGCGGTCGCTTCATCGCGGCACGCGAGTGGCCGCGGATCTTCAGCCCGCCTGACGGAACCACCGCCGGGATCACCGAATCGATTGGCCGGTCTGTCATGACCCACCTCGCCCAACGACGAGGCTGCCACCAACGGCGGTAACAGAGAGTGAAATCAGGTGGTCAAGCATGCTTGACCACCTGAACGTCCAACGTCGCACGGTTGCTACGCGGGAGTGTCCGAGGGGGGACTTGAACCCCCACGCCCTATACGGGCACTAGCACCTCAAGCTAGCGCGTCTGCCATTCCGCCACCCGGACCTGCTCGTGCAGCTTACCCTGTCAGCCGAGGTGATCTTCTCACCGGTTCGGCCGCCCCGGTGGGCCGCACGGTGGATTACTGTACACGGCCCGGATGGATCATGCACATCGCCGCCCAGCGGCCACGTTTTCCCAGGTCAAAGCAGTGAGCCGACGGGACGCGACGAGGCCGGTTCCCGGATCCGGCGTGCCGGGTAGCGTCCAAACGCCGGTTCCGGGCAGCATTGCTCACGTGTCCCACCCCTCTCCCCTGACCGCCGCGCAACATCAGGCCCTAGCTCTACGGAGCGCGGGTAATCTGGCCACCGCCCGTCGCCTGCTCACCGACGCGATCAGCGCGGCCCGACCGGCGTACGGCGAGGACCACCCCGACGTGCTGGCCACCGGCCATCTTCTCGCCCGCCTGCATCGGGAGGCCGACGACCCGGCCGCCGCCCGGCGGGTTCTGGAGGAGGCGTACGCGGCCGGCGAGCGTCGCCGCGGCGACGCGGACCCGTTGATGCTCGCGCTCAGTTTCGACCTGGCCCAGGTGGCGGAGGAGCTCGGCAACCGACACGAGGCCCGCCGCAACTACACCCGGGTCGCCGCCGCCGGGCCCGCGGTGCTCGGCCCGGACCACCCCGCGGTACGCGCAGCCCGCCAGTACCTCGGCGGCTCCGCCGCCGCTCCCGGCATGCCCGGCACGCACCTCGGTAGCCCAGCCATCGGCCCGCAGCCCGACCCGACGGCGTTGTCCGGGCCGACCATGTCGCTGCCGGCCGTGGCGGCTCCGTCCCAACCGCCGACCGTCCCGCCGATGCCCGGTGTCACCTCGGCGCCACCCGCCCCGGCGGCGGCCCCGCCGCACGACGGGCCGCCCGGCGCGCAGTGGGCACCGCAGACCGGACCGGTTCCGGGGCCGACGCGGCAGTCACCCTGGGCGCCGCCCGCCACCGTTCCGGGTAGGCCCCTGCCCCCACCGCCGACCATCCCGCCCCCACCGGTCGTTGCGCCGACCGCACCAGCTTCGGCATCACCAGACCCGCTCCGGCCCGTCTCCGCGCCGTCCCCGGCCACCCCGGTCCCACCGCCGGCCGTCCTGCCGGCGGCATCGGCTTCAGCCCCGCCGGCGCCGGCGCCGGTGTCCGTGCCACCGGCCCCGAGCCCGATCCCACCGCCGGTCACCGCCGCGCCACCTCACCTGCCGCCAGCCCCGGTCATCCCAGCCGCCACCCGGCCGGCCTCGGCACCGCCGGCACCCGGCTCCGCTCTGCCGGCATCCGCTGCACTGCCTCCCCCACCGTCTATTCCGGTGCCCGGCACACCGGTAAACGTGGAGAACACGCCGGTCTCCGGACCGCCGGTCACCGCGCCCGCCTCGGCGCCGCCGGCACCCCCTTCGGCGAGTCCGGCTCTTGCGCCGGAGCTGACGGCCGACCGGCCGGCCGTGGACGGCAAGGACAGTTCCGAAGCCGGCTCGGGCGGCGCGTCCGCAACGCCGGTGATGCCCGCACCATGTTGGGACAAGCCGACCGTCCAGGTGCAGCAGATCGGGCCGCTGCTCCAGGAGGAGGCGGAACGGGTCGCCGCGAGCTCAGTCACGGCTGCCACCCCGACCACCCCGCCGGTCAGCGCACCCCCGATCAGCGGCCCGCCAGTCAACCGCCGGCCAGTCAGCGGCCCGCCGGTGAACGCACCGCCCGTCAGCGCACCGCCCGTCAGCGCGCCACCCGTCAGCGCGCCACCGGTGAGCGGCGCGGCGTTCAACGCGCCACCGACCGCCGGCCCGGCCCCGGTCAGCGGCCCGCCGTTCAGCGCACCGCCCGTGAACGCACCGCCCGTGAACGCACCGCCGGTAAACGCACTGCCGGTCAGCGGCCCGCCGATCACGCCGCCGCCGATCAGCAGCCCACCGGTCCCGCCGCCGTCCGTCAGCAGCCCACCGGTCAGACCGTCGCCTGCGGGCAGCCCGCCGGCTGCGGCGCCGGTCAGTGCATCGCCGGTACCGCCCTGGGGGATGACCGCCCCGCCGTGGAGCAGCCCCGCCCCGCCGCAGCCGCTCGATCGGCCGGCCGACCCGGTTCCAGAGCCGGAGCCGGAGCCGGAGATGGAGGATGGCGACGAGGTTGGCCCGGAGCTCGCGGATTCGGCCGGGCCGGAGCCGGAGGACGGCAGGCCACGGCCGTTGCCGGTCTACGACGAGCTGCTCGAGTTTCCCGAGCCGGCGCGGCAGGAGACACCACCCGGCCCTGCCCCGTACCCGGAGCAGGGGGCCTGGCCGGCGGTGCCGGCGCCGTTCCACCAGCCGCCTGCGTACCCGGAGCCGTCGGAGCCGGAGCCGCGCGGCCGGAATCGTACGGTGGTGGCCGTGGTGGCCGGTGCCGTGGTGGTCGTGGTGGCGGCGGTCGTCGGGGTGGGTGCGATGGTGCTCAACCGCGAGGTGGCCCCGCCCGCGCCGGATGCGACCGGAGTGCAGCCGAAGGTGAGTGGTCCTCCCCCGACGGACCTGCGGCTGCAGGACGAGGGCACCACGATCACGGTCACCTGGACCGACCCGACCGACGGGGTGGTGCCGTTCGTGGTGGCCGGTGGTCGTGCGGGGCAGAAGCTGGGGGTGATGGCCACGGTGGACGCGGGCGAGACTCGTTACACGGTCAACGGTCTGAGTCCGAAGTTGGACTATTGTTTCACGGTGCTGGCGGTCTACTCGACTGACACGTACGCCACGTCGGGTCAGGTGTGCACCGACCGGGATCGTGGTACGCAGACCCGCTGACCTGCGGCGGCATCCGCGACACGGCGGGTGTCCACAGCCGGACGGTGCGGGTTTCAACGTCGCTGATCGGTGCCTATGATGACTCCCGGCTCTGGGAAGGGGCGATTTGCGTCGCCTCTCCCCCACCGACACGGGGAGGCGGTCGGCAGTGACCACCATCGAGGACGTCACGGGCACCGGGGCGCAACCGTCCCCGCCTCGTTCCCGGAAGCTGCGGGGCGGGCTGGTCACCGTCGGCACGGTGGCCGCGCTGCTGGGCGCGATGGGGTTGACCGTGCTCGGGTTGGGTGCCGCCGACAACGCGGTGGCCAGCTTCGATGCCTCGTCGTGGTTGTGGAGCGCCACTCGCAGCGAGGTGGCCCGGGTCAACGGGATCACGGCGCGGGTGGACACCCGGATGGAGGTTCCGGGGGCGCGGCGGCATCAGATGCAGGTCGCCCAGACCGATCGGCTGCTGATCTTGCGGGATTTGAACACCGGTCACGTCAGCTCGCTGGATCTGGCCACGCTCCAGATCATCGCGACCACTCCGACGACTCCGGGTCTCGGGGTGAACGTGGCGTTGCACGACGACGACGCGTTCGTCGTCGACGCTGTGCAGGGCATCGTCCGCCAGCTCGACCCGCGTGCGTTGACCCCGGTGGGCGAGCCGGTGCACTATCCGCCGGGCATCACCGGCGGGGCGTTCGACGGTGCCGGTCGGCTGTGGATCGCGGTGCCGAGCGAGGGCACCGTGTCGGCGGTCACCGCCGCCACGTTGCCGGCCACGCCGGGGGCGACCCCGCCAGGGGGTCTGAGCCCGAAGCAGGTCGAGACGTACGAGGTGGCGGAGCCGAGCCACGAGCTGGTGGTGTCCGCCCTGGATGACGGGGTGGCGGTGCTGGACCGCACGTCCGCCTCGCTGGTAACGGTGCGGGGCGGCCGAACGCAGCGGGCCAGGTTGAGCTTGACGGCGCCGGGCAGTCTACCGCCGCGCACCAGCGGCTCGCAGGTGTTGGTGACGGTGGCGGGTCAGCGGACGGTGCACGTGGTCGGCGACGGCGGCGAGGTGCGGCAGTTCGTCGTTCCCGGTTCGGGTGACCGGCTCGCCCCGGCGGTGGCGTGGGCGGGCCGGTTCTACGTTGCGGACGAGGGCACCGGCACGGTCTACTCGTTCGACGGCACCGGGCAGTTGGTGGACAGTGTCAAGGGTTCCGGGCGGCCCGGGCCGTTGGAGCTGGAGGTTCGCGAGAGCCATTTGTTCATCAACCCGCCGAACTCGTCGATGGCGCAGGTGGTGGACGACAAGAATCAGGTTCGCGAGGTCAACAAGTACGCCAACGACGTCCTCGGCGGTGACCCGCCGCCGGCTGCTCCGCCGCCGCCGCCGCCACCGCCGCCGGCGAAGAAGCCGAGGGTGGGTAAGCCCGGGGCGCCGCGCGCCGTGACCGCTGCCGCGGGTGACGCGTCGGCGCGGGTCAGCTGGCAGGCGGCCGCCGCGAACGGCGCCGAGATCACCAGGTACGTGGTGGAGGGTGCCGGGCAGCGCCATGAGGTGGGCGCGAACCAGCGCTCGTTGGAGATCACCGAGTTGACCAACGGCGAGACGTACACGTTCGAGGTGTACGCGGTCAACGCCAAGGGTGACGGGCCGGCCCGCAAGAGCAACCCGGTCACCCCGACGGCGGAGGTGCCGGACCCGCCGGCCAGCGTGACGGCCGAGGCGCGGCCCGACGGCACGGTGCTGGTGACGTGGCCTGCGGCCAACGGGCAGGGCAACACGATCGCCCGGTACGCGGTGACCGCCGCGTCGGCCGGCGCCACCGCCCCGGTCGGTGAGTCGGCGAAGACGGAGCTGGTGATTCCGGCCGGCCAGCTGGAGTACGGCACCCAGTACGCCTTCACGGTGGTTGCGGTCACCGGCAAGGGTGCCGGGTCGAAGGCGTCCCCGGTGAGCGACACGGTGGTGCCGTTCACCGCTCCGGCCGCGCCGACGGAGCTGCGCGCGGCCACGGTGGCCGACCAGCCGGGCACCATCTCGGTGCGGTGGGCACCGGCGGTGGACAATGGTCGGCCGGTCACCAAGTATCTGGTGGATGCCGGTGGGAAGACCAGTGAGGTGACCGATGTGCAGGCGACGGTCAGTGGGCTGGGCGACGGGCAGAACGTCACGGTGAAGGTGCGGGCGGTCAACGAGGCCGGTCCTGGCGCCGAGGCCGCCACCACCGCGCGTACGGTTGCCGCGCCGCGGGTCACCGTGACCGGTTCGTCGGCGGACGCGACCTCGGTGACGGTGTCGTTCACAGTGGACGCGGGCGGCGGCAAGGCCTCCTGTTCGGCGGCGACGGGCGGGAAGACGGCCAGTGGGAGTTGTTCCAGCCTGCGGGTGACCGGCCTGACGCCGGGCACGGCGTACACGGTGACGGTGACGGCGACCAACGCCGCCGGCAAGATCACCGCCACCAGGGCCCAGTCGACCGACGCGCTCTACGGGATCGCGACCTGCAACAACGGCCCGTCCGGCGACCAGCGCACCTACTGCGACAAGGAGGTGCCCGGCCGCAACGGCAATGAGATCTTCTCGGTGCCGCAGCAGGACAATGCCAAGCAGGTGGGCTGGGCCAAGCCCGGCACCCGGCTGCAGGCGTACTGCAAGAAGCAGGGCGAAGAGGTCTACGCCTACATCTACAACAACGACAAGCGCAGCACCTGGTGGGTGCAGGTCAACTACAGCGGCAAGAACTACATCCCGTGGGCCTGGCTGAACCTGGAGGGCGGCGACAACATCAACCTCCTGCCCACCTGCTGACCGCGTCGTAACGAGGAGCACCCGCACGTGAACGCCCACGAACCGCTCACCCAGTCGGAGGTGCAGGGCTTCGCCGCCCTGGCCGCCCGGCTGGCCGAGAACGTCAACGCGGTGGTGCTGGGCAAGCCGCAGGTGGTGCGGTTGGCGCTGACCGCGCTGTTCGCCCAGGGGCACGTTCTGCTTGAGGACGTGCCCGGGGTCGGCAAGACCACTCTCGCCCGGGCGATCGCGGCGACGGTGAAGGGTCAGTGGCGGCGCATCCAGTTCACCCCGGATCTGCTCCCCTCGGACGTGTCCGGGGTGACCATCTTCAACCAGGCCACCCGCGCGTTCGAGTTTCACCCGGGGCCGGTGTTCGCCAACATCGTCATCGCCGACGAGATCAACCGGGCGTCGCCGAAGACCCAGTCGGCGCTGCTGGAGGTGATGGAGGAGCGGACGGTCACCGTCGACGGCGTACGCCATCCGGTGCCGCAGCCGTTTCTGGTGGTGGCCACGCAGAATCCGGTGGAGATGGATGGCACATACCGGCTGCCCGAGGCTCAGCTCGACCGGTTCCTGGTGAAGCTGTCGGTCGGCTATCCCGACGAGGCGGTCGAGGTGGAGGTGCTGCGCGGGGCGACGGTCCGCTCCCCCGATTCGCTGACCGCGATCACCGACACCGCCACCGTCGGCGAGATGGTGCGCATGGCCCAGCGGGTGCACATCGCCGAGCCGCTCTACGGGTACGCGGTGCGGCTGGCCGCGGCCACCCGTAACCACCCGCAGGTGCGGGTCGGGGTGAGCCCCCGCGGCGTGATCGCGCTGACCCGGGCGGCGTGCGCGTACGCGCTGATCGACGGGCGGGGTTGGATCATGCCGGAGGACTTGAAGGCCCTCGCCGATCCGGTCTTCGCGCATCGGCTGCTGCTCACCTCGGACGCGCAGGTGCGCGGGGTGACCGCCGCCGACGTGCTGCGCCAGGCGGTCGCCTCGGTGCCGGTGCCGCTGCCGTCCGGCCAGCCCGCCCCGGTTCAGGGCTGAGACGGCACGGCAGATCGTGGGGATCACCGCCCGCGGTGTCGGGCTGCTCGTCGCCGCTGTCGTGCTGCTCGGCGTCGGTTTCCGCTTCGCGTACCCGGAGCTGGCGGTCCTCGGCGCGGCCGCGGCCGTGGCCGTCGGGTACGCCCTGATCAACGCCGCGTGGCGGCCCCGGCTGATGGTCGAGCGGGTCGCCGACCCGGACCGGGTGGCGCGTGGGGAACCGGCGGCGATGACGCTGACCGTCCGCAACACTGGGCGGCTGCGGGCGGCGAACCTGGTCGCCGAGGACCGCTGCGCGGCCGCCCTGGTGCCGGTGCCGCTACTGCGGCTGCGTCCCGGCCGCGACACCGAGGTGCGCTACGACGTGCCGACCCACCGACGCGGGGTGGTGGCGGTCGGGCCGCTGCGGGTCACCCGACGCGATCCCCTCGGCCTGGTCGCGCTGGCCCGATCGTACGGAGGCAGCGTGCCGGTCTGGGTGCACCCGCGCATCCACCCGCTGAGCGCGGTGCCGACCGGCGCCGGGCGCAGCCTCGACGGGCGCACCGACAGCGTCCCGCACGGCTCGATCACCTTCGACTCGTTGCGCGAGTACGTGGTCGGCGACGAGTTGCGCCGGGTGCACTGGCGCACCAGCGCCCGGGTGGGCGAACTGATGGTGCGGGAGAACGTGGACACCAGCCTCCCCCGGATCGTGGTGGTGCTGGACAACCGGGCGTCCGCCTACCCGCAGCGGCTGGCCGGGGCCGCCGAGTCGTTCGAGTCGGGTTGCGAGGCCGCCGCCTCGGTGGTCGTCGCGGCCGTCCGGGAGGGCCTGCCGGTGAGCCTGCTGCTGGTCGCCCCCGCCGACGAGGAACCCGCCGGCGCCGCCGGCCCGCTGGACCGGCTCGCCGCGGTCGAGTTGACCGACGGCGGCGAGGGCACCCTGCCCGCCACGGTGAGCCGGCTACGACAGGAGCGGCTCGGCGACACCCTGATCTTCCTCACCGGGCCGGGTGGCCACGCCGACCTCGGGCATGTCGGCGCGCTGCGCGGCGCGTACCCGTCGGTGGTGGTCGGGATGTTCGGCGCGGCCGAACCGACGCCGCCCGGCGCGGCCGGCCTGCTGGTGATCGACGCCGCCGACGGCGCCGAGTTCGCCGCCGAGTGGGACGGGATCCGCCGATGGTGACCGCCACCCAGACCCCGGCCGGCCCGCACCGGCCGGCCGAGCCGCCCACCGCCGGGGCCGGCGGGCCGGTGACCCGCGCGCTGCGGGCCTTGCCGGTGCCGATGGCGCTGATCACCATGATCGCGCTGGCCGGTGTGGTGTTGGGCCGGGTGTACGCCGACCCGCTGCTGACCCGCCTGGTCCTCGGCGCGGCGATCGGCTCGGTGCTGCTGAGCGTCGCCGCCCAGCGGCTGCCGTCCTGGGCGGTGGCTCCGCTGTCCGTGGCCGGCCTGACCGGCTGGGCGCTGCTGTCGCTGCGCCTGGCCGCCGGCCACGCCGCGCTGCCCGGCAGCCTCGCCGACGTGACGGCCGATGCCGCCCGCAACGCCATCCCCCGGTTGCTGACCGCGATGATCCCCGTCGAGCCGGCGCCGGACACCGTGCTGCTTCCGGTGGTCGCCGCCTGGCTGGCCGGACTCGCCGCCGCGGAGGTGGCGCTGCGCGCCGGCCGGGTGCTGCTCGGCTACCTCCCGCCCGTGCTGCTCTACGGTGGTGCGGTCTACGTGGTCGGCCCTAACGCCGGCCCGGCGATCGGGCCGACCGTCGTGTTCGCCGCCGTCGCCGCCGCCGGCCTGGCGATGCCGCCGCAAAGCAACGGCAGCGCCAGCAGCGACCCGACGGCTGGGCTCCCCTCGGCGGTACGCGCCGCGGTGCGGCTCCGTCTGCTCGCCGCGAGCGCCGCCGGGGTGGCGATGGTGGTCGCGCTGGCCGCCCTGCTCGCCCCGCTGGTCGCCGCTCGGGTCGACGACCGTCCCGTCGACCCGCGCCGCTACGTCGAACCGCCGCAGCTGGAGTCACTGGACGAGAACCCGCTGGCCCGCATCTCCGGCTGGGCGTTGAACCCGGAGCAGCAGCTGCTGGAGGTGCACACCGAGGCGGGCCCGGTCGGGCCGGCGCGTCTCCGGCTTGCCGTGCTCAGCGACTACGACGGCGTGACCTGGCGGGTCGGGGCCACCTACCGCAACGCCGGACGGATCCTGCCCGCCACCGCGCCCGCCGCGGGCGCGGCCACCGACACCATCCGCCAGCAGATCACCGTCGCCGACCTGACCGGCCGGCTGCTGCCCGCCGTGCCCACCCCTCGCGAGGTCACCGGCGCCCGGGTGGCCTACGACCCGGCCACCGCGACCCTGATCCGCCCCGAGGGGCTGACTCCGGGCTTGCGCTACACCGTCACCTCCGCCCGGGAGCACCTGGACGGTGACCTGTTCGCCACGGCGAACGTACCGGCCGGCGAGCCGGTCGCCCGGGTGCTGCGGGTGCCCGACGGTGCCCCGGAGCAGCTGCGCCGCCTGGCCACCCAGCTCGCCGAGAGCAACTCCGCCCCGTACGACCGCGCCACCGCCATTCAGGACTTCCTCGCCGAGCACTACCGCGTCACCGCCGACGCGCCCAGCGGGCACGCCTACCCCAACCTGGCGTTCTTCCTATTCGGGCCGCCCAACGGCGGCGGGCAGCGGGGCACCTCCGAACAGTTCGCGGCCGCGTTCGCGGTGTTGGGCCGGCTCGCCGGTCTGCCCACCCGGGTCGTGGTCGGCTTCGCACCCGCCGGCGACGGCCCGATCCGCGCGGCCGACGCGTCCGCCTGGCCGGAGGTGCTGTTCGACGGTGTCGGCTGGGTGCCGTTCGACCCGATGCCCCGCCCCGACCAGGAACCCCGCCCGGTGGAGGAGGACTTCCGCCCGGCCCCGGACGACACACCCCCGTCCCAGGTGCCGGAGCCCACGGTGGAACCCACCGCCACACCTGCGGCCGAGGCCGCACCCGGCCCGGGAGCCGGCCGGGCCGGCCTGGGCACGCCCGTGCTGGTCGGCGGGGGCACCGGCGCCTTGGTGCTGCTGGTCGGGCTGGTCCTGCTGACCCTGGCCGTGCTGCGCCGCAACCTCAGCCGCGCCCGCCTCGACCGGGGCGACCCCGGCCGGCGCATCGCCGGCGCCTGGCGGGAGCTGACCGACTCGCTGCGCCTCGCCGGCCGGTCGGTCGGCGGCGACCTGACCGCCGCCGAGGTGGCCGAGCAGGCCCGCCGAACTTTGGCCGAGGCCCGGGCGGCATGCCCCGGACCGCCGACCCTCGACCGGCCCGACGGCGACCCCGACGAGCTGGCTGGGCTGCTCAACCAGGTCGCCTTCGCCCCGCACACCGCCACCCCCGCCCAGGCGGACCGGGCCGCGGAACTCGCTGGCCGGTATGCGGCGGCGCTGCGCGCGGCCCGCCCAGGGTGGCGGCGGCTGCTGTGGACCGTCCACCCGGGTCCGCTGCGCTGGCGTCGCTGACCGTTTGCCCGCTGGCCCTACCGTCGTGGGCATGCCCGCAGCTGCGTGGGCGGTCGTCGCCGCCCTCACCGGCGTACTCCTGGCCACCGCCGGCTGGCGGTGGCGCGTACGGGCCCGCCGCACGCCGACCCGCGCGGAGCGGCTCGCCGCGGCCCGAAAGGCGGCCCGGCAGCTGCGGCACTCCGGCCCGCGCCGGCACCGGGACACCTTTCAGGGCGACACCGACCTCGGCGACCGCCGCTGGGCGGCGCACCTGTCGCACAGCGACTACGGCGGCGCCGGCGGCAGCAGCGACGGCGGGTCCTACTGACCGGGGCCCTTGCTCAGCTGTCGCGCCGCAGCCGGCCTGTCTCCTTGCCCTGGGCGTCGAAGAGCACGAGCACCTGGCCGTCCAGCCCGGCCCGGCAGGCCGCGGAGAGCCAGGACCCCACCGGAACGTTGTCACAGCCGATCAGTGTGCTGGGGCCTGCGGTGGCGAGCAGGGCCCCGTCCGGGCCGGCGACCCACCGTCCGCTCTGACCGTTGCACCCGTCGGAGCCACGCCATTCGCCGTCGTCGCGCAGCTCGACGTGCGGCGCCTGCGATCCGTCCCGCCGACCGTCGGCGGGCACCCATCGACCGAGGAGGGCGTCCCGGCCCGCCGGCGTCACCGTCGCCGGCAGGGCGGCGGCCGGCGCGAGGGCACGCCGGACCTCGTCGGTGACCGTGGGCGGCGCCGCGAGGGATGGCAGCAGGTTCGGCCCCGGCGTCGGCTTCGCTCCCGGCAGCAGCCGGGCTACCCGCATCCCCTGGCCGTCGAGCAGGACTCGGCTGTCGCCGTCCACTTGAAAGGCAACAGCCCGATCCAGCCAGCCGCCGGCGGCCTCCGTGTCGGGCCCGCAGCCGCGGGCGTTGTCGGAAACGGAACTGCCGGTGGCGTCGGCGACGAACAGGCCGTTGACATCGGCCCGCCATGTCCCCATCCGCACCCCGCAGCGGCCGAACAACAACAGACCGCCGTCGGTGTCGGAGGCGAGCCGCAGCACGTCACCCGCGCCGCCGTCGGCCTGCGCCACTGTCCAGGAACCGATCAGCGCAACCGGGTCCGCCTGCGGCGATCCCATCGCAGACCCGGAATCGATGGCCTGGCCGCCCGCAGCGTCCCGCTCCGCGCCGGCCTGCTCGCCGCAGCCGACGAGCAGCGTCCCGACCGCCACCGCGGCTACCAGTAACTTGACCCGCCTCATCCGTTCCCCCATGTCCTATCGGTCGCCTCTGTTGGCGCCGGCACTGAAGGGTTGGACGACTGATCCCGGCGATCGGTTGCACGCACCGGCCTGGACAGCACCGGCACCGGCACCGGCCCCACCACGCCACCAACATCCGGGGAGGACCGTACTGTGCTGCTCTGTGGGTGAGCTTGTGGGAACGGTTGGCGCGGCGGCCGGTGTGTTCGCCGGCACGAACGTCGACGACATCGTCGTGCTGACCGTGCTGTTCCTGGCCACCAAGACGTCCGGCAGGCCCCGGCCGTGGCAGATCTGGACCGGGCAGTACGTCGGGGTTGGCCTGCTGGTCATGGTGTCCGCCACGGCAGCCCTCGGCCTGGCCGTGGTGTCGGACCGGTGGGTGAAACTGGTGGGCCTGATACCGTTCGCCCTCGGCGTCAGGGGCCTCATCGCGGCGATCCGCGCCCGCGCCGACGGCGAACTGCCAACCCTGACCGTGGCTACCGGCCTGGCCTCGGTGATCGGGCTGACCGTCGCGAACGGGGCGGACAACATCTCCGTCTACACCCCGATGTTCCGCACCATCGGCGCGGTCGACAGTCTCGTCACGGTCGCCGTGTTCGTGGTCGGAGTCGCGGCGTGGTGCCTGGCCGGATCCTGGCTCGGCTCTCACGAGAGGATCATCGAAACCGTCCAGCGGTTCGGGCATTGGATCGTGCCCGGCGTGTTCATGCTCATCGGCGCCGTCATCGTCCTCGGGTCAGGCGGCATCGGGTCGGGCGGGCACTGAAACTAGGATCAGCGAATGACCTTCTCGATCGTCGCTCGCTCCGCCGATGGCAGCCTGCACGGCGTCGCCGTGGCCAGCAAGTTCCTCGCCGCCGGGGCGCTGGTGCCGGCCGCCGAGGCCAACGTGGGTGCCATCGCCACCCAGGCGCACGTCAATCTGGCCTACCGTTCGCAGGGGCTGGCGCTGCTGCGGACCGGGGTGGCCCCGGCGGACGTGGTCGCCGGGCTGGTCGCCGCCGATCCGGGCTGTGACGAGCGGCAGCTCGGCGTGGTCGGGGCCGCCGGCAACGGGGCCACCTGGACCGGGCCGCACTGCCATCCGTGGGCCGGCGGCCAGGCCGGGGACGGCTGGGCCGCGCAGGGCAACATCCTCGCCGGCCCGCAGGTCATCGACGCGATCCGGGACGCCTGGCTGGGTGGGGCGGAGTTGCCTTTCCCGCAGCGGCTGCTGGCGGCGCTGCAGGCCGGTGACCGGGCCGGCGGCGACCGGCGCGGCCGGCAGAGCGCGGGCCTGCTGGTGGTGCAGCGGCGCGGCGGGTACGCCGGCACCGGCGACGAGGTGGTCGACCTGCGGGTCGATGACCACCCCGACCCGGTCACCGAGCTGGGTCGTCTGCTCGACACCCACACCATGCTCTTCGGCAAGCCCGACCCGGCCACCCTGCGCGACCTCACCGGCCCGCTGGCCGACGAGGTGGCCGCGCTGTTGGCCACCGCCGGGCACCCGGTCGGCGCGCTCGGCCTGGACGATGCGCTCGCCTCCTGGGCCGGCGTGGAGAACCTGGAGGAACGGCTGGTGGATGGTCGGATCGACCCGATCGTCCTGGAGCACCTGCGCCGCACCGCCCCGGCCGGGCACGCCGACAGCTGACCGGCCCGGCCCGGATCGGCCTGCGGGCGGTGCGGCCTGCGGGCGGTGCGGCCCGCTGCGCGAGGACGACGGTCAGCCGCCAAAGGACAGCCAGCGGAAGTCGGCCCGGTCGATCAGTGACCGTTCCCGGCCGGTGAGCGCCGCCCGGCCGGTGGCCTTGCGGACCAGGGTCAGCGGGCCCCAGCCGAGCCCGGGCGGCAGCGGCCGGCCGCCCGACAGCAGGTCCGCCACGACCTCGGCCGCGGTCGGGGTCAGCCACGCCTGCCGGTCCAGCGCGTCGGCCAGGTCCAGCCCGTGCACCCCGACCTCCACGACACGGGTGCGCAGGAACTCGGTGAGCGTCATCGCGTCGCCGTGCCGGGTGCGCACCAGCCGCCCCGGCGGCTGGGCGGCCACCGCCGCGTCGGCCGCCCGCCAGGCCCGCGCGAAGCCGTCGGCCACCTCGGGTACGCCGGGCAGCTCGCGTGCTGCTTCCCACCGGGCGCTGTCGATCCGGGCGCTGTTCACCTCGGGGGTGAACTTGCCCGTGCCGAAGTAGGCGGCGGCGTCCACCTCGGCCCGCTGGGGCTGCGGCGCGGCGAGCATGTCGACCAGCCGCCCCGCGCCGGTACGCACGTGTGCGAGCAGGTCCCGCACCGACCAGGGCGGGCAGGGGGTGGGCCGGTCCAGGTCCGTCTCGTCGAGGCCGCGCAGCTCCTCCTCCAGTCGCGCGCACTCGTTCCGGAACGCCGCCCGTACCGTGTCCATCCGACCTCCTCGTCCGTTGCCTGCCGGGTCAGCGTGCCAGTCGTCGTTTCGCCGCTGTGGGGTCGGGTACGCGCGGCGGGACGAGGAGAGGAGGCACGATGGCCGGCATCATGCTCCGTAGTACCGCGTTCAACGACCATGACCTGCTTCCGGGGCGTTTCTCCCGGGAGGGCGGGAACGTCTCGCCGCCGTTGGAGTGGTCCCAGGTGCCCGACTCGGCCGAGGAGCTGATCCTGTTCGTGGAGGACCCGGACGCCGGGAAGAATCCTTTCCTGCACTGGCTGGTGACCGGGATCTCGCCGCACTCGAACGGGGTCGACGAGGGCGGTGTGCCGCTGGGCGGCCGGGAGTGGCCCAACGGTTTCGGCGCCACTGGTTGGGGTGGCCCGCACCCGCCCCAGCACGAGGATCCGCACCGATACTTTTTCCGCCTGTACGCCCTGGAGCGTCCGTTGGAGTTGCCGGAGGCGCCGGGGGTGCCCGATGTGCGTCGGGCGCTGAGCGACAAGGAGATCGCCAGCGGCACGGTGGTGGGCACCTTCTATCGCTGAGGTCAGCCCTGGTGGCGGGGCACCAGGCGGTGCACGGCCGCGAGGACCAGCCCGGCCACGACGGCTATCGTCCCGATGATGCCGGCCGCGCTGCCGGCGTACGCGATGAGGAGCGGGCGACGGTCGAGCTGGTCGGCGGGGATGTCGGCGAGCCGGGCCAGCCAGAGCAGGGCGAGCCCGGACACGACGAGCGCGAGCACGCCGCCGAGGCCGAGCACGGCGGCGGCCAGCCGGTGCGCGTCGGCCGGCGAGGTCGCCGCCCGTTCCCGCTGGAAGAGCAGCAGTGTCAGCCCGGCCACCGCCGTCCAGACCCCGACCAGCAGGTACGCGGCGATGGCGTCGCTGGGCCGGTGCCAGCCGGCGGAGAGGGTGGCCACCCCGGCGGCGGCCGCGTAGCCGGCGCCGAGGAACGCTCCCACCGCCCGCACCTTCGGCGGCAGCACCAGGATCAGCGCGACCGCCACCGACGCGGCCACTGTGGTGTGCCCGCTGGGCAGACTGTTGCCGGCCGCCGCGCGTTGCGGGTCGATGCCGAGGTCGGGGCGGGTCAGATAGTGCTTGAGCAGTTGGGTGCTGAGGTTCGCGCCGGCGATCAGCAGGGTGGCGGTGACCGCGAGGGTCCTCCGGTTGCGGATCAACGCGATGAAGCCGATCATCGCGGTCGCCGCCAGCAGGGACAGCACCGACATCGCATTGAGGATCCGGTCTACGGGCCCGTCGATGCGGTCCTGGCCGATCTGGTGGCCGTTCAGCGCGACGGTGTCGATCCACTGGCCCAGCGTGGTGTGCACCGCCAGGCGCCAGACCAGGTAGAACGCGACCGCCTGAGCCAGGGCCAGGACGATCGTCCAGACCGCCGTCCGACCCCTCGCCGTCTCGCGCACTCGCACAACCTAACGGCCAGCCGCCGCAGGCGCTCGATTGGGTCGGGCAAATAGGAGAGAGGCCGCCACGGGGGGAGCGGCCTCTCTGGTGACGTACGTTACTCCCTCCGGCGCCCGCATGTGATCCCGTGACGGCCGGTTTTTCGCGGGTGTTTTCGCGGCAAGTTCGTCTACGGACGCAAGGGTGGGCCGGTCCGTCCGCTGCGTCGGCCAGACGGACCGGCCCACCCGGCCTGACGGGAATCAGGCCGTCCGCCGGCCGGGCCGCGTGTTCCCCCTTCGGCCCGGTCGGCCTCCGCCACGGGTGGGCCGGCCACCCGTGGCGGAGTGGTCACCTCACCCCGCGGGGAAGTAGGTGCCGTAGTCGGCGTAGGCCATGGCAACGTCCGCCTGGGCCCAGAACCGGTGGTAGTTGAACGTCGGCGCGGCCCCACCCTTGAGGTACGCGTCGACCTTCGGCCAGTCCGGGTCGTTCTTGTAGAACGACCGGATGTCCAGGAAGCTCTTGCCCGGGGCGATGGCGTCGCCGTTGGGCATCTTGCCGGTCCAGCCCGACGGGATGTAGAGGCCCTGACCGGTGCTGGCGTTGTAGACGTCGCCGAAGCGCTTGTAGTCCTCGCGCGTCTCCGGCCGGGAGACGCCCTTGGTGTCGGCGGCGGCGGACAGCGCGTCGAGCAGCCCCTTCGCGGTGTTCTTGGCGGCGGTGTTGCCGGACTTGGCCGCGTACGCGATCAGGGTCCGGGCGTAGGCGGCGGCGACGCCGACGTCCTGGCCGCCCGCGGTCACCGTGACGTGCAGGTTGGTGTTGGGCTGCGGGTTGGTCGGGTTCCAGGTGGTGGGCTGGCCGGTCCACTGCAGGTCCGACGGGATCGACCAGTTGGTGCCCAGCGTGGTGTTGGCGATGGCCCAGGGCACCCACTTGTCCAGCAGAGCCTTGGCCTTGGTGTTGCCGGTCTGCAGGTACAGCTCGGCGATGCGCTGCATCGACCAGGCCTGCATGCCGAACCACTGGTTGGACGGCGGGTCCCGGTAGACCGGGGCGACGTCGTAGAACATGCCGTAGAAGGTGGCGGTGCCGGCCGGCGGCTGGGAGTAGCTGCCCTCCCAGCTGTTGGTGGCGCCGCCGGCGATGCCGCCCTCGGCGGACTGCAGCCAGGTGTAGAACTCCAGCTGCCGGTCGAAGCTCTTCTGCCAGTCGGAGACCGCGGTCGGGGACTGCGGCTTGAGCTCGGGGGTGTTGGTCATGGCCCAGGCCGCGAACGGGTTCTGGTAGCCGAAGTGGTTGTGGCTGGAGCCGATGCGCCACGACCAGTTCTGGCTGGTGTCGTACGCGCCGCCCCAGGCGTAGTACCAGGAGAGCAGGTAGTGCGCCGAGTCGCGGCCGGAGCCGGCCGGGCAGCTGGACGCGCCGACGCAGTTGCCGATCTTCTTGAAGTACTTGTCGAACAGCGAGTAGCGCAGGTAGTCGCCCATCTTGGCGGCCTTGGCCACGGTCGCCGCGACGTCAGCCTGCTTGCCCTGCGCCTTGGCCCAGGTCAGTGCCCAGTACGCGGCCTGCACGGCGCGGGCGTCGGCGTCCGGGGCGTTGGTGTACTTCCACTGCTTGGCCGGGGCGTTGGACTCCTTGACGAACAGGTCGAGGTAGCCGTACTGGCCGCCGTGCTTGAACGTGTCGCAGGTCGGCTGCGGCACGGTCTCCCACACCGACTCCTGCGGGCCGCGCTGGAAGGTGTTGATGTACGCCGGGCGGGTAGTGCCGTCACCGCAGCGGCCGTAGCCGTACTTGTTGTCGACGTCCAGCAGCCAGTGCATGCCGTAGATGTCGCCGGTGCCGTAGGTGGACTGCAGCTCGGAGCGCAGCGGGTCCTGGCCCACGGAAACGTTCGGCTGCAGCATCGACGGGTACTGGCTGGGCTGCGGGTACTCGGCCGCGTACTGCGGGGTGCCCGGTGCGCCGGCCGTGGCCTGGTCGGCGTGTGACGGAATGATGTACTTCTCCATCACTGTCCAGGCGTTGTTGAACGGCGCCCAGTTCTTGGTGACCCGGCCGTACTGTGCCTCGAGCCAGATCCAGAAGCTGAACGCCTCCGAGGTGGTCTCGTGGCCGTAGTCGGGCGCCTCGACGATCAGCGTCTCGATCGAGTGGTACGGCACGCCCTCCGGGCTGAAGTAGCCCGAGTTCTTGATCTTGTTGTACTGGTCGAGGAACTTCTGGATGTAGGCGTTGTCGCCGCCGCCGGTGTCGATGACGGTGGCGGTGACCGACACCGGGGTGTAGTTGGTGGCGGAGGCGGTGATGGTCGCGGTGCTGCTGGTGTCGGCGTTCGCCGCCGCCGCGACGGTGACGGTGACGCCGGTGCTCCAGTTGGCCGACGTCAGGGTCGTCGTGGTCGGCGAGACGGTGACGCCGGTGTTACCGGTACGGGTCAGCGTCACCGGCACGTTGCCGCTCGGTGCGGCGCTCAGCTTCAGGTTGAAGGTGGCGTTGCCGCCCTTGTTCACGCTGAGCGCGAGCGGGGTGGCCACCAGGGCGGGCCCGGTGGCGGGGTTGACCGTGAAGGACTTCTCGGCCACCGCGCTGGCGCCGAGGTTGTCGTACGCCTTGGCCTGCACCGTGTAGCTGCCGGCCGGCAGGCTCTGCAGCGTGTAGGTGTACGGGGCGCTGGTGGCGGTGTTGACCAGCAGGCCGTTGCGGTAGAACTCGACCTTGCTGATGGTCCCGTCCGGGTCGCTGGCGGTGGCGGTCAGCGGCACGTTCGCCGGTGCCACGAACGGCCCGGCCGGCACGTTGAGGGCGACCGTCGGCGGCTGGTTGGCGGCGGTGCCGTTGCAGGTGACCCCGTTGAGGGTGAACGAGGTGGGCTTCGGGTTGCTGCCGGAGTAGGCGCCGTTGAAACCGATGTTGGTCACGGCGCCGGTGCCGAGGCTGCCGTTCCACGACTCGTTGGTCGCGGTCACCTGGTTGCCGGACTGGCTCCACTTGGCCGACCAGCCCTGGGTCACACGCTGGCTGCTGTTGGGAAAGGTGAACTTCAGCGTCCAGCCGTTGACCGGGTCGCCCAGGTTCTTGATGTCGACGTTGGCGGTGAAGCCGTCGTTCCAGTCGTTCGTCACGTACGTCACGTCGCAGGCCGGGGCGGCCTGCGCGGCGCCGGCCGGCAGGGCCACCCCGGCGACGGCGACGGCGGTGGCGACGAACATCGCTGTGCGGCGACGTCTGGCCATGAGTCTCATGTGCGCGATGTCTCCTCGGACCGGGCCGGGGCCTGTGGCCCCGGCGGGGCGCCTCCACGCGTCGGGCGGACACGGGGGGACGGAAGCGCCCGGAAAGGTGGTCGACCCGGTGGGGCCGGGGATCGCAGGCTGCCGCACCGGGTTGTCCGGGTGCCCTCGGCGGCCCACGCTCGCGCGCGCTGGCTCCATGTAGCGGTTGGGGAGAGTGTGCCATGGAAGCGCTCCCACTACAACGCCCGAGCCAATTAGGCACGTCCATGTTTCGATCTCGTTCAGGGGCTTTCACAAACCGGTTACGGGCATTACAGTCGCAAGCATCGCCGATGGGAGCGCTTCCATCGACCGATGTGCAAGTCCACGTTCGTTGGGGAACCCCCGTGTCCCCAGCGCACCAGCCCAAGAGGCTGACGACGGGCCAGCCCGGACACCGTCGTCAGCCATCACCCAGCGGCATGGAGGGAGGTGGAACCAGAGCCACTCGCGTGGCCCGGCTCCCGCGCGACACGCACGACAGAACGCCAATTCCACTCGTGCGTGTGTGCACCACTCGTGGGGACGGGGGTTGCCCTCCCCCGTCCCCACACTAAACCCCCGTTGTCGACGGGAAAAGAGGCCGACGGGACAGGCGCGACACGCCTCCCGGTCGGCCTTCTTTCGCTATCCGCCCATCTCGCCGTTCATCCGGCGCCGCGAGCGACGTCCTTCACTCACCACCGACCGGCCCTTCCCCGACCGGCCCGCGCCCCAGGCCGCGGTCCGCCCACGGGACGCGGCCGGCCACGCCTGGCCTATGCTGGGAGCGCTCCCGGCCCCGGGTGGCCAGTCACTTCGAGGAGATCGTTCATGTCGCTACTCACCCGACGGCGCCTGCTCCGCCGCGCCGCTCTCTCCGCGACCGCCGCCGGCGCTGCCCGTACCGGGCTCGCCGGCGCCGGCGTGGCCGGGACCGCCGCGTCCGCCGCCGCCCTCGTCGCTGGCTGCGACGCCACCCCCGACACCGATCCCGACGCGCCCCCGCACGGGTCGCTGCGCTTCCCCACCGGCTTCGGCTGGGGCGCGGCCACCTCGGCGTACCAGATCGAAGGCGCGGCCAAGGAGGACGGCCGGGGCGCATCCGTCTGGGACACCTTCAGCCACACCCCGGGGCGCACCCGCAACGGCGACACCGGCGACGTCGCCGCCGACCACTACCACCGGTACGCCGAGGACCTCGACCTCATGCGCGACCTCGGCCTGCGCAGCTACCGGTTCTCCATCTCCTGGTCCCGCATCCAGGCCGACGGGTCCGGCCGACCCAACCAGCGCGGCCTCGACTTCTACCGCCGACTCGTCGACGGGCTGCACGAGCGCGACATCGCCCCGATGGCCACCCTCTTCCACTGGGACCTCCCCCAGGCCCTCCAGGACACCGGCGGCTGGGAGAACCGCGACACCGCCGAACGCTTCGCCGAATACGCCGACATCGTCTTCCGCGCCCTGGGCGACCAGGTGCCCGTCTGGCTGACCATCAACGAGCCGAAGACCGTGGTGCAGAACGGCTACATCTGGGGACACCACGCCCCCGGCCGGCAGGACCCCGACGCGGCGTACCTCGTCGCCCACCACCTCCAGCTCGCCCACGGCCTCGCCGTCCGCGCGCTGCGCGCCACCGGCGCCAAGACCCGCATCGGCCCCGCGCTGAACCTGCACCCCTGCTACCCCGCCGACGACACCGCCGAGGCGGCCACGGCGACCCACCTGTACGACGGCTACGAGAACCGGCTCTACCTCGACTCGATCCTCAAGGGCGCCTACCCGCAGGACGTGCTGGCCGACCTCGGCCCGGACAGCCGGATGGCCCGGGGCATCCGCGACGGCGACCTGAAGATCATCTCCAGTCCGGTCGACCTGCTCGCCGTGCAGTACTACACGCCCATCTACGTCACCGGCCAGGGCAGCACCGAACACAAGTGGCCCACCTCCGAGGCCGAGTGGCAGCAGATCTACCCCGAGGGGATGTACGACATCCTCACCCGGGTCACCCGCGACTACGGCCCGATCCCGCTCACCATCACCGAGAACGGGCTGCCCTGCCCGGACACTCTCGGCGCGGACGGCACCGTCGACGACAGCGGCCGGATCGACTTCCTGCGCGACCACTTCACCGCCGCCCACCGGGCGATCGGCGACGGCGTGCCGCTGGAGAGCTACCACGTGTGGTCGCTGCTGGACAACTTCGAGTGGGCCGAAGGGTACGACCAGCGCTGGGGCCTGGTCTACGTGGACTATTCCACGCAGCGCCGAGTGCTCAAGAACAGCGCACACTGGTACCGCACCGTCATCCGCGACAACGGCCTCTAATTCGTGGCGTCAACGGGTGGCTGGCCGGGACGTCCGGTCAGCCACCCGTGCCGCCGATCCCCCCGAGACGCGCCGCCTCGGCGACCCGGCCAAGCGCCACCAACGCCGCACCCGTCGCGCCGACCTCCGGATTGTGCTGGTAGCGCACGTTACGCGGCGCCAGCATCTCGGCGAACGCCCCACGCCACCAGGCGGACGCCGCCATCGCACCACCGCCGAGCACCACCTCGGTCGGCTGCTCCAACCCGTACTCCAGCACGGCGAGGTCGTCCGCGACCAGCCGGCACACGCTGATCATCAGCCCGGCGAGCAGGTCGACCGCGGTGGTGCCGAAGCTGAGCCCGTGCAGCTCGGCGCAACCGGCGGGCGCGAGGCCGGGCGGCCGGTCCCCACCGAACCGAGGATTGACCCGGATCCGCCGGCCCTGGGTCGCCCGGGCCAGGGCCGTCTCCAGCTCGGCCGCCGCGGGCAGGCGCAGCTCCCGGTTGGCCCAGGCGAACAGGTTCCCGCCGCTGGAGTACGCCGCCCCCGTCACCACGTGCTCGTGGTCGACCCGGTACCGCCACAGCCGCTCCGGCAGCGGCGGCAGCGGCGCCCCGGCGGGCACCGCCTGCAGCAGGCGTACCGCGGCGGAGGTGCCGACGGTGACCGCGGCCCGGGACACGTCGACACAGCCGGAGCCGACGTTGGAGGCGGCACCGTCGCCCACCGGCGCTGCCCAGCGAGCGAGGGCCAACTGCGGCCAACGCCGGGCGTGCTCGGGGCGCAGCCGGCCGTACCAGCGTCGCGGCGCCAGCGCCGGCAGCTCCCCGGGGCGTACGCCGGCCAGCTCGCACGCCTCGGCGTCCCAGTCGACCCGATGCAGGTCGAGCAGCCCGGCGCCCGAGGCCATCGACACCGACATCGGCGCCTCGTCGAGCAACGCGCCCAGCACGTACTCGACCAGCCCGACGAAACGGCCGATCCGCCCACCGGCCCGCTCCCGCAGCCAGGGCAGCCGGACCGTCCAGTAGCAGCGGTGCCACCACGTCCCGGTGCGCTGGTGGAACGCCTCCGGATCCGCCGGCCCGCCGACACCGGCCGGCGGCTCCGGCCGGGTGTCCAGCCAGGTCAGCACCGGGCCGAGCGGCTCACCGTCACCGCCCAACGGCAGCACCGAGTGCCACTGCGCCGAGGTGGCGACCAGCTCGACGTCGCGCAGGTGACCGCCGGCGGCCAGTTCGTCCAGGCACTCCAGCAGGCAGGCGAGATAGCCGGGGCCGTCCAGGGTGCCGGTGCCGTCCTCGCCGGTGACCGGGCGGACCTTGCGGCGAGCGAGCGCGCCCGGAAGCGGGGCGGCGTCCGCGTCCAGCACGAGCCCCCGCACGGACGAGGTGCCCAGGTCGAGCGCGAGAATGGCCATCGTCGTCAATCTACCCGCCGAGAATGGCGCCGAAGTCAAGATGGTTCAGCCGCGATCCGTTCCCCACGCCCGCTCGGTCGCGTACAGTGATCGCCATGCCCGCGCACCTGTCCTGCTGGTGGCCCGCCGACCCGGCGGCCCACCCCCGCGCGTAGCTTCCCCACGCGGCCGCCCGACGAGGCGGCCGCCGGTCTCTCCCCGGCATCCCGGGTCGCCCCACCGGCGGCCACCGGACCACCGAGGAGACCCTGATGACCAGCCCGCACGACCCGCTCGCGGCCGTCGCCGCCGGCGTCGACCCCGGCCCGTTCGCGCTCATCCGCCGCGCGGACGCCGACCACCTCGACCTGCTCACCGGCACGGTACGCACCGCCGAGCAGCTCGCCGACATTCCCCTGCCCGAGGGTGGTCCCGGACCACGCACCCTGGCCCTGGTCCCCTACCGGCAGATAGCCGAACGCGGGTTCGCCTGCGTCGACGACGGCACCCCGCTGGAATGCCTGCTGATCGAGGAATACCGGCGGGTCCCCCTCGCCGAGGTGGTGGCCGCCCTGCCCGACGCGCCCGTGGTCACCCACGACGCCGCGTTCGACATCACCGACGCCGAGTACGCGGCGACCGTAGACCGGGTCCTCGCCGAGGAGATCGGCCGCGGCGAGGGAGCGAACTTCGTCATCCACCGCACCCTGCGGGCCACCGTGCAGGGCGACCCTCTGGCTGCGGCCCTGGCCGCGCTGCGCCGGCTGCTGCTGCGCGAACGCGGCGCCTACTGGACGTTCGTCGTGCACACCGGCACCCGGATCCTGGTCGGCGCCAGCCCGGAACGGCACGTCAGCGTCGACGACGGGCTGGTCATGATGAACCCGATCAGCGGCACCTTCCGACACACCGGCGCGGCGGCCGACCGCGACGCCCTGCTGCGCTTCCTCGACGACCCGAAGGAGGTCGAGGAGCTGTACATGGTGCTCGACGAGGAACTGAAGATGATGGCCACCGTCGCCGAACACGGCGGCCAAGTCGTCGGCCCCTACCTCAAGGAGATGGCGCACCTCGCGCACACCGAGTACCTGCTCGCCGGCCGGGGCACCCGCGACATCCGCGAGGTGCTGCGGGAAACCATGTTCGCCCCCACCGTCACCGGCAGCCCGATGGAGAACGCCTGCCGGGTCATCGCCCGCCACGAACGCACCGGCCGCCGCTACTACTCCGGTGTCCTCGCCCTGCTCGGCCGCGACCCGCAGGGCCGACAGACCCTCGACGCGCCGATCCTCATCCGCACCGCCGAGCTCTCCCCCACCGGCGAGCTGCGGGTCCCGGTCGGGGCCACCCTGGTCCGGCACTCCACCACCGCCGGCGAGGTGGCCGAAACGCACGCCAAGGCCGCCGGGGTGCTCGCCGCGCTCGGCCTCGGCCCCGACGCACCCGACCCCGGCCCCGGCCAGGCCGTCCGACTCGCCGACGACCCGCAGGTACGCGCCGCGCTCGCCGCCCGCAACACGCCGCTGGCCCGGTTCTGGCTGGACCAGCGCACCCCGGACGCCACCGCGCTGCCCGGACTGACCGGCCGGCGGGCGCTCATCGTCGACGGCGAGGACACCTTCACCGGGATGCTCGCCCATCAGCTCCGCGCCCTCGGCCTGGCCGTCACCCGCCGCGACTGGCACCAGCCCGGCCCGGTCGACGCGTACGACCTGGTCGTGGTCGGCCCCGGACCGGGCGACCCGAACGACCCGGCCGAACCGAAGATGGCGGCGATGCGGGCGCTGCTGTCCGAACTGCTGGCCAGCGGGCGACCCACCCTCGCCGTCTGCCTCGGCCACCAGCTGCTCGCCGGGCTGCTCGGGCTGCCGCTGCACCGCCGGGACGCGCCCTACCAGGGCCTGCAACGGGACGTGCCGGTGTTCGGCGTGACCCGCCGGGTCGGCTTCTACTCCAGCTTCACCGCCCGCGCCGACGCGGACCGGGTCGCCACCGCGTACGGGCCGGTGGAGGTGTCCCGGGACCCGGCCGACGGGGCGGTGCACGCGCTGCGCGGACCGGGCTTCGCCGGCGTGCAGTTCCACCCC
The DNA here is from genome assembly GCF_040636055.1 of Micromonospora sp. NPDC006766. Taxonomy (NCBI): domain Bacteria; kingdom Bacillati; phylum Actinomycetota; class Actinomycetes; order Micromonosporales; family Micromonosporaceae; genus Micromonospora; species Micromonospora sp. NPDC006766. The sequence goes on from NZ_JBEYIX010000028.1 coordinate 30,184, forward strand.
GAGTCGGTGCTCAGCCCGGACGGCCTGGCCGTGCTCGCGGACCTGCTCGGGCACCTGCTCGACCATCCGGCGTTGACCGGGCAGGGACCGGCCGATCGCGGGTAGCGCAGCCAGCGAATGGTGGTCCGAGCGCGAGTGCCCGGGCCACCGGTCGGGTGGCCCGAGCGGTGTCGCCCGGCCCACCGGTCGCCATCCGCCGAGCTCGGCTCAGCCGGCCAGGCCCGCCTTCAACGCGGCACCGATCTGCACCGCCCGCTTCGCGGTCAGGGCGGTCGCCGCCAGGGCGATGTGATCCGGGGCGATCTCCCCGTTGTTGCTGGTGTGCGAGGCACCGTACGGGTTGCCGGCGACGAACTGGCTCGGGTCGGTGTAGCCGGGAGTCACCACGAGGCCGCCCCAGTGGTAGACGACCGTGAACAACGACAGCAACGTCGCCTCCTGGCCGCCGTGCGAGGTGGCCGTCGAGGTGAACGCGCTGTAGACCTTGTTGGCCAGCGCGCCCTGGGCCCACAGCGGGCCAGTCGTGTCGATGAACTGTTTGAGCTGCGCGGCGATCAGCCCGTACCGGGTGGGAGAACCGAAGATCACCACATCGGCCCAGGTCAGGTCGTCCGGCTGCGCCTCCGGCACGTTCTGCGTCTCCAGCCGGTGCGCCTCCCAACCCGAGTTGGAGCGGATCGCCTCGTCGGGCGCCAGCTCCCGCACCTTACGCAGGCGTACCTCCGCCCCGGCCTCGCCGGCGGCCTCGCACGCCGCCTGCGCCATCTGGTAGGTGATGCCGGTCGCGCTGTAGTAGATCACCGCGACGTTGACCTGGCCAGCCATCAGACGTTTCCTCCTCGGTGTCGGGTCAGCTCCGGCGGCTACCCGTTGCTCACCCGCGTAAACACCCCGCGCTTCTCAAGAACGGGTGCCCGGGCTCAAAATTTGCGCAAGTTCCCCGCCGAAGCGCCGATCCGATTCGGGCACCGGGGGATCCTGGACGCACCGGGTCCAGGCAGACCTCGTCCGGCACCGGACCTGAACGGGGGATCGCGCTACGCCGGCAGCCGCTGGCGTAGCGCGATCAGGGGCCATCCGCTCCTGCTCCTCCTATTCGTCCGAATTTCCCGGCATGCCGGCCGCTCCGGCGGGGATCCTCTCCAAGACCCGTGAGAGGAAGGACGAACCATGCGACTGACCGAGCAGCAGATCCGCTCGCTGTACGGGCAGGACGTCCAGGACCGCTCGGGCGCGAAGATCGGCAGCGTGGGCCAGGTCTGGGCCGACGCCGCCGGCGAGCCCACCTGGGTCAGCGTGCGCATCCCGGGCCGCCACCAGTCGATGGCCCCACTGCACACCGCGCGGTGGCAGGATGGCCGGGTGCGGATGCCGTACGACACGTCCACCGTCCGCAGCGCCCCCGGGGTGGAGAGCGACACCGACCAGCCGCTGGGTGTGGACCAACTCACCCAGCTCTACCGGCACTACCAGCTGCCCGCACGCGGCGCGGCCCTGCAACCGTCACCACCGCAGGCGACGGCCGCACCGGAGATGATCCGCTCCGAGGAACGACTGCGGGTCGGCACCCAACGCGAGCCGGTCGCCACGGCACGGCTACGCAAACGGGTGGTGACCGAGAACGTCCACACCAGCATCCCGGTCCAGCACGACGAGGTGACCGTCGAACGCGAGCCGATCACCGCCGCGAACCGCGACGACGTACGGCCCCAGCTCGGCGAGGACGAGCGCGAACTGGTGCTGCACGCCGAGCACCCGGTGGCGGTCAAGGAACGGGTTCCGGTCGAGCGGGTCCGGCTGGCCAGCCACGAGGTTGTCGAGCAGCGACCGGTCCACGGGCAGGTCCAGCGGGAGCTGGTCGACGCGGACGTGTCCGAGCAGCCGCGCCACGCCGATTGACCGGCGACACCCCGGGCGGGCGGGTAGCGATCCCGCCCGCCCGATTCGCGATGAGGTGATCAGGTTGCTTTCCGAGTTTCTGCTCGTTCTTGGCGTATCTCTTCGAGCGTGGCAGTGTCGGCTGCGAGGTCCGGGTGGCCCACTTGGCGGTCGAGGTCGACGACGAGTTCGAGCTCGCTGATCGCCCTGTCGAGATTCCCCTCAGCCTGGTGGATCATCGCGATGTTGTACCGGGTGATTGCTTCGCCGGCGCGGTCGCCGACCTCCCGCCGGATGGGCAGGGCCTGCTGGTAGCAGGTCAGGGCCCGCTGCCAGTCCCCGAGCCCGTCGTACACGGCGCCGATGTTGTTGAGGGTGCCGGCTTCGCCGGCGCGGTCGCCGACCTCCCGCTGGATGGGCAGGGCCTGCTGGAAGTAGGGCAGAGCCTGCTCCCGGTCCCCGAGCCCGTCGTACACGCCGCCGATGTTGTTGAGGGTGATCGCTTCGCCGGCACGGTAGCCGACCTCCCGCAGGATGGGCAGGGCCTGCTGGTAATAGGCCAGGGCCTGCTGCCGGTCCCCGAGGCCGTCGTACACGCGGCCGATGTTGTTGAGGGTGGCGGCTTCACCGGCGCGGTCGCCGACCTCCCGCTGGATGGGCAGGGCCTGCTGGTAATAGGCCAGGGCCCGCTGCCAGTCCCCGAGCCTGTTGTATACGAGGCCGATGTTGTTGAGGGTGGTGGCTTCGCCGGCACGGTAGCCGACCTCCCGCGTGATGGGCAGGGCCTGCTGGAAGTAGGTCAGGGCCCGCTGCCAGCCCCCGAGGCCCTCGTACACGCCGCCGATGTTGGTGAGGGTGGCGGCTTCGTTGCCGTGGTCGCCGACCTCGCGGTACAGGCGCAGGGCCTGCTCGTAGCTGGCCAGGGCATGCCGGGGTTGCCCGGTGAAGGACAGGGCCCAGCCCAGGTCATAGAAGGCGCCGGCGTCCGGACCGAGGGTCAGGGTCGCGTTCGCGAGGGCCGCGACATCCGCGAACCGGGACCTGAGCAGCCACACCCTCGCCACCCGGCCTCCGACGCGCCGGGCGATCACCGGATCCCGGCCCGCCACCGCCAGCCGGTGCACCTCCACCCACCGGGCAACCGTGGCAGCCGACCTACCGTGAACCAAAGAAGCCGGCACCGTGTCCCGCCCGCTGTTGGCTTTGAGCCTGAAACCATTAGCCAACTCGGAAACCCTCCTGCCTCGGCCCTCCGATTTTCCGGACCGTCCAAACCAGACGAACGACTTTACGGCTGGCACCGATCCGGCCGACCGGAACGACCATGATCTGACATCGAAGACCACATCCAAGCCGGATCGTCTAATCACAGCCGCCGACGGCACGCGCACTGCGGTCCGACAACAACCCGGCGCCACCGCTGACCCTGGGGCCGAACGCCGGGTCGACCAAAAGGCGAACGGCAGACGTCGCCACCAAGCGGGACGCCTGGCGGTGGCTACCCCCCGAACACCGCGCCGCACACCTGATTGACGCCGCCCGCGCCTACCTCCAGGCCGACGACCCGGTCAATGCCGGCCGAGCGCTGATCAAGGCCGACCGTACGGCACCGGCCGAGGTGCGCCACCGGCCCGCCGGACGTGGTGTCCTCGCCCAGGTAGCCCGCGACCAGGCCGCCCTGGCCACGGTCACACAGCTCGCCGCAGCTCTCGGGGTGGCTTGAGGATGACCGCACCGTTCCTGTCCCTGGCCCAGATCCGCAACCGGCTGGCCCTCACCGCCCGAGCGATACTCCGCGACCACGAGCCCGGACCGGACGGCCACTGCCCGATCTGCCGGACCCCGAGCTGCCCTCTGTCGACCGCCGCACACAGCGTTCTCCGCGCCGCCGAGAAACTACGGCAGTGAAGCACCACCGGGCGTAGCGGGCGGTACGTCTCGTGCTGGCCTCGGCCGGAGGAAGGGCAGTGGAAACACAGGCACGGGTGACGCCGAAAGACGAAGCCACGGCGCCGCGACCATGATCGACATCGTTCGGCCAGGGCGATATGGTGCGCCGATGGAGGAACTGAATCGCCTGTTCCGGCTGGCCGCTGATCACGCCGCCGACTACCGACGGTCGTTGCCGGAGCGGCCGGTCGGAGTGCCCGTTGACCAGGATGCGTTGACCAAGGCGTTCTCCGGCCCGTTGCCCGCCGCGCCCTCCCCGGCAGAGGAGGTGCTGGCCGATCTGGTCGCGGCGGCCGAGCCGGGCCTGGTCGCCAGCGCCGGGCCTCGGTACTTCGGGTTCGTCGTGGGCGGCGCGCTGCCGGCGGCGACCGCGGCCGACATCCTCGCCGCCGGCTGGGACCAGGTCGCGTTCAACGCCGTCACGTCGCCGGCCGCCATCGCGGCCGAGGCAGCCGCCGGCACCTGGCTGAAGGAGCTGCTGGGGATCCCGGCGTCGGCGTCGGTCGGTTTCGTCACCGGCGGTCAGGCGGCTAACACGGCGGGGCTCGCCGCCGCCCGGCACCAGGTGCTGGCGGACGTGGGCTGGGACGTGGAACGGCGCGGGCTGCTCGGAGCGCCACCGATCCGGGTGATCGCCGGCGAGGAACGGCACGCGACCATCGACCGGTCGCTGCGTCTGCTCGGCCTCGGCGTGGACGTGGTGGAGCCGGTGCCCGCCGGGCCGAACGGTGCCATCGACCTCGTCTCGCTGCGGGAGGTGCTGCGGGCCGGCCCCGCGGGCCCCACCATTGTCTGCCTACAGGCCGGCAACGTGAACACCGGAGGGTGCGACGAGCTTCGAGAGGCGTGCGAACTGGTCCACCGGCACGGTGGATGGGTGCACGTGGACGGTGCGTTCGGGCTGTGGGCCGGGGCGAGCCCCGCGACCCGGCATCTCGTCGACGGGCTGGAGCTGGCGGACTCGTGGGCCTGCGACGGCCACAAGTGGCTGAACCTCCCGTACGACTCGGCTTTCGCGTTCTGTTCCCGCCCGGAGGTGCAGGCGGCGGCGATGTCCTACACCGCCGCGTACCTGGTCGGTTCCGGTGGTGTGCCGGTGGGGGCGGACCTGACCGCCGAGTCCTCGCGGCGGGCGCGCGGGTTCGCCGTCTGGGCCGGGCTGCGGGAGCTGGGCCGCGACGGTGTCGCCGCTCTGGTCGACCGCTGCTGCGCGCTGGCCCGCCGGTTCGCCGAGGGCCTGACGGCGGCCGGGTTCGAGGTGGCGAACGAGGTGGTCCTCAACCAGGTGCTGGTCGGCTTCGGCGACGACGCGCGCACCGACCGGGTGGTAGCGGCGGTGCAGGCGGACGGCACGTGTTGGGCGGGCGGTACGACCTGGCGGGGACGACGGCTCATGCGGATCGCGGTGTCGAACGCCACCACCACCGAGGCGGACGTGGACCGCTCGATCGCCACGATCACCCGCCTCGCCGATCTGCCCTGATGCGGTTGCTGGTGCCGGTCGCCGTACTCGGCGCTCTGGGTCTGGGTGGCGGGAAGGTCGTCTGGGCGTGGCGGTCCGCCGGCGGTTGGGTCCGGCTCGGCCTGATCTCCGCCGCCTGCGCCCTTCTGGTGTACGTCTACGGCCTGTTCAGCGCCGCCGCCTACGACATCGGCGAGACGTGTGTCCGGGTGGGCCAGGACTACGACACCGGGTACCGGGCCGAACATTGGCAAGAGGCGGACCGGTGGTTTCCACTCCACAACCGGTGCAACGCCGGCTACGACCTGGTCCCGGCGTACGTCAATCCGTTGGTGATGATCCTCGCCGTCCTGGCCCTCGGCTGCGCGGTCATGGCGGCGACGCTGACGATCGCCGGCCGGCGGCGTTGAACGGGCCGAGCGCATGGGTGCCGGCCGGCTTCGGCTTTCGTGGCCCACGACCCGGATGTCCCGCCGACGATGACCCAACTCGCCATCACCCTCGGCGTGCTGTGAGCGTGGGCCGATGTTGGTCCGGCTGGTGAAAGTGTCGGCGACTGCGACGCCACCGCCGGACGGCCCACACTCCGCTCCGCCATGGCAGCGGTAGCCGTCTCATGCCGTCGACGGCGTCGCCAGCCGTCGATCGCCCGCGTGTAGAGCATGCGACGCACGTACGGCTCCGGGTCGCCGCCACGCACGACCGCCTGCCATCGCTCGGCCACCCGGGCGAGCGTGTCCTGCAACAGGTCCGGCGGCCCGGCGGCCCGTCTCCACGTTGCTCGGTGCGAGGCCGAGTAGCAGATGCGGGCCGCGATGGAGGCCAGCGTTACGCCGGCCTCAACACGAGCCTGCCTCAATTGCGCACCGAGGACATCCACTGGATCTCCTGTGAAAGGTCCTGAAAGCATCGAGGATGCACCCGAGCTTAGTCACCCCGCCCGCCAGAGTAGATCCGCGAACCTTCCGCGATCTGTAGGACGGCTAATCTGGGGCATCAAACCAGGCCCACGACGCCGTAGAGCGTGGTTGTGAGCGCCGTTCCGTGTACCGTCCGATGTGGCAGCCCGCCGGAAATTCTCGGCGGGGACCTTGTGTCATCCGGGAGCGCCGCTGATGCCTCGCCGCCCTATACCTGCTGATCCGTCGATTGGTGATCGCATTCGTGCCCGCCGCGAGTTGCGTGGCTGGAGTGTGCGGTACGCGGCCAGTCGTGCTGGTATCTCCCACACATCTTGGTCGCGGATCGAGCGTGGCCAGCAGCGCACTGACCGGTACATGATCGTCGATCTGGCTGCCGCTCTTGAATGCTCTGTGGTTGACCTGACCGGGCAGGCGTACACGCCGGCAGATCGCCAGCTTGATGCCGCTCGCATCGACGCCGAGCGGATCTGGCGGATCATGATGGACACGCCGACGGCCGTACGTTCTGATGCGGCGGCGACTGCCGAGCAGGTGCGTCGCGAGGCAGCGCTCGTGCGTGGCTTGTACGGGCGCTGTGACTACGCCGGTGCCCTGCGCCGGCTCGTTGATCTGGTGCCGGCGATGCACGGCCTGACTGATCGTCGTGCGGCATTGTTGGAAATGGTGCCGGTGTATGGCGTGGCGATGGGGTCGTTGCTGAACGTGAGCTACCCGGCTCATGCCTGGCTGGCGGCGGAGCGTTGTGCCGAGGCGGCCGGGTTGCTCGATGACCCGGTGGCGGTCGGGGTTGCGGCGGCCAACCGGGCTCGGGTGTCCGCCTTCTCGGGGGCGTACGGGCCGGCGCGAGCGTTGTGTGATGTGGCAGGCGCTGATCTCGTGGGCAGTGGGGCGGCTGGCGCGTTGGACGTGCTGGGGTTCCTGCACCTGGCGCGGGCGCATCACCTTGCTGGCCTGCGTGATCGGGTTGGTGCTGAGGACCATCTTGCCGAGGCGGCGCGGATCGCCGCGCACACCGGGGAGACCGAGAGTTGGGATCTTACGTGGGGCCCACGGAACGTGGCGCTGTGGCGGATGGCTTTCCAGCTCGACACGGGCCGCCCGGAGGCGGCGATGGAGACGGCGGCGGGGGTGCAGGTGGCAGGGCTGCCGGCGGTGCGTCAGGTGTATTTCTGGCTTGACATGGGCCGCGCAGCGGAGGCGGTCGGCCGGGATCGGGAGGCGGTGCGGATGCTGCTCGCTGCGGAGCGGGTCGGCCCGCAGCATGCCCGTTCATCGGTCTCGGCCCGGGAGACGGCGCGGTCGCTGCTGCGCAAGGGGGCGACGTCGCCGGAGTTGCGGGGCCTCTGCGAACGGATGAGCCTGACCGTGCGGTAGTGGTGCGTAGGCGTTCCAGCGATCGAATGTGCTGTCCGTAGCGTCCCGATTGCGGGCACGGTCACCGTCGTGCCCTTGCCAGAAGGGGACACACGTGGGCGGTACGCAGCGCGATCGAGGAACGGGCCAGGGCGAGCAGACGGAAGCGGCGGAGCGGGAGGCCGCGAAGCAGCGGATTCTCGCCCAGGCCGAGGCCGAACGGATACCGGTCGAGGAGACCACTCGGGCGGTGCCGGATCGGCGGTGGCGTCGTGAACGGTGATCACCTGCCAATCGGGCGGCGGGTCGCCTACCTGCGGGCGCGGCGGAAGCTGTCGCAGCAGTCCTTCGCCGATCGCCTGGGGAAGTCGAAGAGTTGGGTGGACAAGGTCGAGCGTGGGGTCCGGCCGTTGGAGCGGGTGTCGACCATCCGGGATGTCGCGGCTGTGCTGCGGGTCGACACCGCAACGCTGCTCGGGCGGGATGCCGAGCCGGCCGACGCGGCCGAGCGCAGCGAGGGCATCGCGCGGATCGGGGCGGCGCTGTCCACGTACGAGATGGCGGTGGGCCGTACGGCAGGGCACCGCCAGGTGGGGTCGGCTGATCGTCTCGCCGGGGAGGTCCGGCACGCGTGGACCACCTACCAGCACGCACGGTACCCGCAGTTGGTCGCACTGTTGCCGACGCTGTTGACCGACGTTCAGCACGTCCACGCCCGGGTCCCGAACGCCGGCCGGACGGCGTTGGTGGAGGCGTACCGGGTGACGGCGTCCGTGCTGGTGAAGCTGGACGAGGCGAGTCTTGCCTGGCTGGCCGCCGACCGGGCCATGTCCGCCGCGACCGGTGACCGGGTGTTGGTGGCTGCCGCTGCGGTGCAGCTCGGCCAGGCGCTTCGGGCAATGGCGCGGGCGAGGTCGGTGATGCTCGCCGCCGCGTACCGGATCGCACCACACGATCTTGATGAGGGAAAGCCGCAGGAGTTGTCGCTGTGCGGGTCGCTGCTCGTGCAGGCGGCGTTGATGGCGGCGAGGTCCGGCGACCACCGCGCCGCAATCGAGTTGTTGGACGAGGCCGCGGACCTGGCCGGCCGGGTGGGCGACGGGCATGACCACTACCGGACCGCGTTCGGGCCGACGGCCGTCGAGTTGGCCCGGGTCGCCGCCGCCGTCGAGTTGGGCGACGCCGGAGACGCGGTCACCTGGCACGAGAAGGCAACCGGCCGTGAAGGCTGGCGCTGGCTACCCATCGAACACCAGGCCGCACACCTGATCAACGCAGCACGCGCCTACCTTCACACCGCTGACCCCGCCAACGCGGCCCGGATGCTGGTGCAGGCCGACAGCATCGCGCCCGCCGAGATACGGCACCGACCAGCCGCCCGGGAGGTGGTCGCACAGGTGGCCCGTGACCCAGCCGCCCCGGCGACGATCACCCAGCTCGCCATCACCCTCGGCGTGGCCTGAGCCGGACCGCCCCGATCTTCGGCCGATCAGGATGACCCGGCGATCGATGGAGACCTTCAGCCGAGGCCGCGGTGGGCGGCCCACAGCGCGCCGGCGCGGCTGGCGGCCTCATCGACCAGAGCCGCCAGCTCGGGCCGCTCGGGCACGGGAAACGAGACGTACGTGCCCCGGCCGCCGGCGGTCGGCCGGCCGTACGCCTTCGCCGCGAGCCGCCCGTCCGGCAAAAGCCGAACGTTGAGGGTGCTCAGCGTGAACTCCTCACCGCGTCGGGTGTCGGCCCAGCGGAGCCCCTCCGGGATGGTGACGTTGATGGCCAAGGCACTCACTTCGAGGGCGACGTCACTGCTCATGGACGGATGTTCTCACGAGAGCCGACGCCGGAAGGATGTCGTGGGGCCCGCCTATGCTGGCCGTCCACCAACCACGGGAGGGCGGGCGTGCCCGTACGGCTCACCGGCGCGGAGGCGCTGGCACTGCGGATGACCAGTCTGCTGCTGCGCCCACACCCGCACGCCCGCCCCGACACCGTGGCCGACGTGATCGACTGGTTTGGCGCCATGCAGGCCCAGGACGCCGCGAGTGGCCTCTGGTCGCTCGGCGTACGTCTGCCCGGGCGCACCCAGGCCGACGTGCAGGCGGCGCTGGAGCGGCGGGAAGCGCTGCGGACCTGGCCGATGCGGGGCACCGTCCACCTGGTGCCGTCCCGCGACGCCCACTGGATGCTGGCGGTGACTGGCGTACGCACCCTGGCCGGCGCCGCCGCCCGCCGCACCCAACTCGGCCTCACCGAGGCCGACGCGGACCGGGCCGCCGACGTGCTCGGCGACGCGCTGGCCGGCGGCGGCCGGCTCACCCGCGCCCAGTGCCTGGCCACGCTCAACGCGGCCGGCATCGACACCGCCGGGCAGCGCGGCTACCACCTGCTCTGGTACGCCGCCCAGCGCGGCGTCACCTGCATCGCCCCGCACGTCGGCACCGAGCAGACGTTCGCCCTGCTCGACGAGTGGGTGCCCGACCCGCACCGCCCCGACCGTGACGAGGCGCTCGGCCTGCTCGCCCTGCGCTATGTGCGCAGCCACGGCCCGGTCACCCGGCATGATTTCGCCCGCTGGACGGGGCTGACCGTCGCCGACGCGAAGCGGGGCGTCGCGGCGGCCGGCGACGCCCTCGCCACCGTCGAGGTCGACGGCACCGGGGCCGTGGTCGACGCCGCACTGCTCGACGCGCCCCGCGAGCCGGTCGACGACGTACACACGCTGCCCGGTTTCGACGAGTATCTGCTCGGCTTCAAGGACCGCACCCTGATGCTCGATCCGGCGCACGCGGCGGCCGTCGTGCCCGGTGGCAACGGCGTCTTCCAGTCGACCGTGGTGCTCGGCGGCCGGGTGGTCGGCACATGGAAGCGGACGATCGGCAGGAACGCCGTGACGGTGACCGTGCACCCGCTGGTCTCGTTCGACGCCGCGCTTCAGTACCGTGTCGAATCGTCCCTGGCCGACTACGCCCGCTACCTCGGCCTGCCCCTGCGGCACTGAGTGTGATGCCACGGTAGGGGGCGGGCGGTTGCTGCCGACGGGCACAACGTTTGCCCGACGCGCTTCATACAACTCACGCAAAAAGGGCCAAAGACGGCAGCATATCGATAACCTCAAGTTGATGAATGTCTACCACGGTCTTTCGCCGTGGCGCGGGCCCTCATCCGTACGGCCATACCGCCCATCCCCCACCCCGCTAGGGAAGGTCCCCTGAATGACAGAGACTCGGGCGCTCGTCACCCGGCTGCTCCGCGGCCTCTCGGTGACCGCAGTCGCATCCTTGGCGGTAGCCGCCCTCGGCGCCCTGCCCGCCGCAGCCGAGGGCGTCGTGCGAAACGCCGGCAGCCCGGACGCCATTACCGATAGCTACATCGTTGTCTACCGTGATGCCGCAGTGGCGAAGCCCGGAGCAACCGACGAGCTGACGAAACGCCTGGCCGCGAAACACAGCGCGCGAATCACCTATCGGTACGGCTCCGCGCTGCGCGGCTTCGCGGCCACCATGAGCAAGACCCAGGCGGCCCGACTGGCGGCCGACCCCGCGGTCGACTACGTGTCCCAGAACCAGCAGATCTCCATCACCGGGACCCAGTCGAACCCACCGTCCTGGGGTCTGGACCGCATCGATCAGCGCAACCGCCCGCTCGACAACAGCTACACCTTCCAGAACACCGCCAGCAACGTGCACGTCTACGTGATCGACCGGCATCCGGACCAGCCACGTCGACTTCGGCGGCCGGGCCACCTGGAACTTCAACTCGGCTGACAGCAACAACGCCGACTGCAACGGCCACGGCACGCACGTCGCCGGCACGATCGGCGGTGCCGCCTACGGTGTGGCCAAGGGGGTACGGCTGCACGCGGTCAAGGTGCTCGACTGCGCCGGCAGGGGGTCGACGGCGGGCGTCATCGCCGGGGTCAACTGGGTCACCGCCAACAAGATCTCGCCCGCGGTGGCGAACATGAGCCTCGGCGGCGGTGCCGACTCCGCCCTGGACGCTGCCGTGCTCAATTCCATCAACGCTGGGGTGACGTACGTGGTGGCCGCCGGCAACGACAACGCCGATGCCTGCAACTACTCGCCGGCCCGGGTGTCCCGGGCGATCACCGTGGGCGCGACCACGAGCACCGACACGCGAGCCTATTTCTCCAACTACGGACGTTGCGTGGACGTCTTCGCTCCGGGCCAGAGCATCACCTCCGCCTGGAACAGCGGCGATACCGCGTCGAACACCATCGACGGCACCTCGATGGCCGCGCCGCACGTGGCCGGCGCCGCCGCGCTCCTGCTGGGGTCCAACCCGACGATGTTCCCCGGATACGTTGACATCGAACTAACTGTCATTAATGCGACGACGGGACGGCTCAGCGGCATCAACAACGGCTCACCGAACAAGCTGCTCCACACCCTCATCACTCCGCCGCGTCCCGGCACCGACGTGGTCCCCGTGAATCAGACGCTCGCCACTGGCCAGTACATTCGGTCCGACGAGGGTAACTACGAACTGGTGATGCAGGCGGACGGCAACCTTGTCCTCTACCAGGATGGCTTTCCGCTCTGGAACACCCCCAACACGTGGGGCAATTGGAATGCCTACGCGGTTGTCCAGGGGGACGGCAATTTCGTGGTCTACGCCCCTGGCGGGCGGCCCCTCTGGAGCAGCAATACGTGGTCCAAGCCCATCGACCGGCTCGAGCTGCAGTCTGACGGCAACCTCGCGCTGTGGGGCAGGGACGGCAGAATGTACTGGGATATATTGGGTCGTGCCTAGCAATTCACTGTCGATCGCATTCGTCTCCGCGTGCGATCTCCGCTGAGCAGCGGAGTCGGTCGGGGCACCCGGTTCGCCGGAGTGCCCCGACCTCTCAATCGAGCAGGGCGAGGAACCGGCGCAAAGCTGGGTTCGTGCTGTCGCGCGGCCAGGCCAGAGCGACGTCCACGGTGGGCGTCGGGGCGGTGAACCGGCGCAGCCGTACGCCGCGCAGCCGTAGCGCGCGGGCCCGGCCGGCCGGGACGGCCGCGACCACATCCCCCTGCGCCACCGCCCGCAGCAGCTGCTCGTCGTCCGGCTCCTGCCGCACGAGCCGGAAGCCACCGCGCGGCCAGACCTGCGCGATCGTGCGGTCGAACATCCCAGGGCCGTTCTCGCGCGGCCACATGACGGCCGGCAGGTCGACCACTTCGGCCCGGCTGATTCGGCGGCGTCCGGCGGCGAGGGGGTGGCCCGCGGGCAGGGCCAGCAGCAGCTCCTCGGTGTCGACCGTCCGGCAGGCCAGCGTCGGCTCGTCGATCGGCGGGCGGACGAACGCCGCGTCGAACCGGCCGGCGAGCAGGCCCGCCACGTTCGGTGCCGTCCAGGCCGTCTCCGGGACCACCTCGACGTCGGGGTGGGCGGCCCGGAACCGGGCGACCAGCGCGTCGACCCGGCCGCCACGCGCCGATCGGGTGTACGCCAGCCGGAGCCGGCCACCCCGCCCGCGTACCAGGTCCCGAATGTGGGCGATGCCCTCGTCCACGTCGGCGAGCAGCCGGGCGGCTTCGTCGGCGACCTGTGCTCCCACCTGCGTGAGCGTGCAGCCTCGGCTGGTGCGGTGCACGAGCGGCACGCCGAGCTGGCGTTCCAGGGCCCGGATCTGCTGGCTGAGCGCGGGCTGGGCAATGTGCAGCCGCTCGGCGGCCCGAGTGAAGTGCACATCCTTGGCCAGCACGGCGAAGTAGCGCAGCCGCCGCAGGTCCGACCAGGCCTCCGGGGTCGACGCGTCGGACATGCCGCCAATCATAAGCGCCGCTTATCGCCGACTGCTCGATCCGTCTTGGACGGCGCCCCGTCGCAAGAGTGACGATCCGAGGCCAACGGCATGAGCGACGGGAGCAGGCGATGACGGCAACGACGGACGTGGTGGTGGTCGGCGGCGGGGTCATCGGGATGACGGCGGCGGTCACCCTTGCGCAGCGGGGGGCGCGGGTGACGGTGCTGGCCGCTGATGACCCGGCGGACACGGTGTCCACGGTGGCCGCCGCGGTCTGGTACCCGACCCACACCGACGAGGACCCACGGGTGCTGCGCTGGGCGCGCGAGACACACGCGGAGCTGAGCCGCCAGGCGGCGGACGGCGTGCCGGGGGTGGTCGCCCGGCCGACCCGGATGCTGCTGCGCCACCCGTACGCCGGCCCGCCCTGGTGGGGGCAGGCGTGCGGGGACCTGGTGGCCAAGCCGGCGGAGCCGCCGTACCCGGCGGTGCTGCGGTTCACCGCGCCGACGGTGGAGATGACGCCCTACCTGGCCTGGCTGCGGCAACAGTTGGAGGCCAACGGCGGGCGGCTGCTGCGCCGCCGGGTGCGGCGGCTGGCCGACGCGTTCGACATCGCACGGGTGGTCGTCAACGCGACGGGGCTGGCTGCCGGGCAGCTCGCCGCCGACCCGGCCGTTTACCCGGTGCGCGGTCATCTGGTGTTGGTGGCGAATCCGGGGCTGACCGTGTCGGTCCGCGACGAGGACGACCCGGCCGGGATCACGTACGTGCATCCGCGCCGGCACGACGTGGTGCTCGGCGGCACGTACCAGCCGGGGGTGGGGCACACGGCTCCCGACCCGGACACGGCGGCGGCGATCCGGCGGCGCTGCGTCGCGCTGGTGCCGGAGCTGGCGGACGCGCCGGTGCTCGGGGAGCGGATCGGGTTGCGGCCGGCCCGGCACGGCGGCCCCCGGGTGGAGGTGGACCCGGCGGGCCCGCCCGGCAGCCGGCTCGTGCACGCGTACGGCCATGGTGGGGCGGGGGTCACCCTGTCCTGGGGGTGCGCCGCCGAGGTGGCGGACCTCGCCCTGGGCTGAGTGGAACCCTGGTGCGACGGGGCGCGAGCGGCACTCGTGCTGATGCTGGCCTGGCAGGCCATTCTGCGGATCTGGCAGGTGACGCTCGCCGGCGCGGACCTACCCGCCGACGAGTCGATCTCCTGGCAGCTGCTGTGGGGATCCACCGCGACAGCCGCCCTCGCCGGCTCTGCGGCGCTGGCCCTGCTGTCTGCCCGCTATCGGCTGGGCTTCGCGCTGGCGCTGCTCACCCCGGTGCCGCCCATGATTCCCCCGTTCAACGACACCTGGGACAACCTCCACGTGTTTCAACTTGCCAGCTGGTGGTTGCCGGTGATCGGGCTGTCGGTGCCGCTGCTGCGGCCGGCGGCGGCCGGGCCGTGGCGATGGGTGCTCGCGATCCCGCTGCTCGTCCTTGCCTCGACACTCACCGTTGTTCAGCCAGAGCGTCGCCACAGCGTTCGGGGTGCCGGTCATGCTCGCACTCTGCCTGGCCTGGGGTTCCGTGATCGACCCGCGACCGGCCATCGGGCTGGCGCGATCCGGGCCCGCCACAATCCGGCATAGCGGTCCGCGCATGTCTGAGGTGACCGGCATAGTGGGCGGCATGATCGCGCGCTTCAAGGACCTGTGTATGGACGCCGCCGATGCCCACCGGCTCGGCGCATTCTGGGCCGGCGTCCTCGACGGGGAACTGGTCGACACCGGCGACGGCGACACCCGGATCGATCCCCCCGGCGGCACCGTGACGGCCGAGTCGATCTGGGTCAACACCGTGCCCGAGCCGCGCACCGGCAAGACCCGCGTCCACCTGGACCTACGCCTCGCCGACCCGGAACCGACCGCGCTGCTGGCCGCCGGTGCCACCCTGCTGCGCGAACCCACTGACACGACCCGCTGGTGGGTGCTGGCCGACCCGGAGGGAAACCAGTTCCGCGCGTACGGGCCGCGCGACGGCGCCCGGCCCGGCGTGTTCGCGGTGGTCGTCGACAGCGCCGACCCGATGGCCCAGGCGACCTGGTGGGCCGGGGTGGTCGGCGGCCGGGTGGAGACCACCGACGAGGGGGCCGCCTCGGTGGTGGGCGCGGCCGACTTCCCCTGGGGCCACTGGGTCTTCGACCCCGTGCCGGAACGCAAGCGGGTGAAGAACCGGTGGCACTGGGACGTCACCCTGGCCGGCCCGGACGTCACCGCGCTGATCACCGCCGGCGCCACCCTGCTGCGCGAGCCCACCGACACGACCCGCTGGTGGGTGCTGGCCGACCCGGAGGGCAACGAGTTCTGCGCCTTCCCGCCACGCCCCAACCAGTGAGCGGCCACCCCGGCCCGCCCGTTCGGTTGGTTCTCGCGTGAACCCGCCTCGGCCGTCACTCCGGTTCGGCAGGATCGTCCCCACGAGGAGGTTCCCGTCGTGCAGGACACCCGCGCTCTCGCGCTGACGTTCGAGGTGAGCGGCCTGCCCCCGGTCAAGACCGAGGCCCTGTCCATTTTCGCCGCCGGGCATCGCCAGGCAGTGCGGGTCCGCGCCCTGCTCCAGGCCGCCTCCACGGCGGCCCAGCGCATCGGGTGGACGCCGTTGGACGGTCCGGTCGAGGTGGACCTGACCCTGCGCTGTCCGCCCGGGCACCGCACCTCCGACGCCAGCACTCTGCTGGGCGGGATCTGCGCGGTGCTGCAGGACAAGAAGCGGGTGGCGCACATCGGCCTGGCCCACCTCGGGGTGCTGGTCGATGTCGCCCTCTACCGCGACGACCGGCAGATCCGCCGGTTGTCGTACGTCGAGGAGCCGGCGGAGGACTTCTCGTACCGGGTCCGGGTGGCCGCCGTACCGGCGGTGGTGTGACCGACGATCGCGGTGGGTACCGCGGACGCCAACGAAGGGAGGGCCAGTGTCGGAGCCACATGTCACGCTCGACCCGAAGGGGCTCGATCCGGTGCAGCGCAAGCTGCACGGCCCGCTGGAGGAGCAGCTGACCTCGGCCCTGCAGGCGGCCACCGAACGGGTCCGCGCCAGCTACGCGGGCGAGCCGGTCGAGGAGGTCTGCCGTCGGCTGCTCGACGAGACCCGCGCCGGCCTGCACCCGGACATCGCCGCCGGCTTCCAGCCGGACATGGATGAGTTCTGCCGGGTGGCGGTGGCGATCGTCCGGGGCGAGGTCTCCTGAGCGGCTTCCGAAGACGGCAGATCCTCGCCCGCGAACCATGCTCAGCCGGCCGTGCGCTGCCGCTCTGCGGGCCGATCACCGGGCTCGGGACCCGGACGGGTCGGGGTGAGGCCACCGGCCGCGGCGGCCCCGGCGATCAGCGCCAGCGCCGCCAGGTGCAGCAGCCGCACCCCGGCCGGCGCCGGGACGGCGGCGGCGGGCAGACCGGGCAGCACCAGTACGCCGGCCGCGGTGACCGGCAGCGCCACGCCCCAGAAGACGGCGGGCCGGGCCGGCGGCGCGGGCGGCCGTACCCCGTCGAAGATCTGCCGCCGGCGGGCGGCCCGCACCGCCAGGGCGACCACGACGGCGGCCCCCGCCAGCGAATTCACCACGTCCGAGAACAGCCACCAGGGCATGCCGGTCGCGGCATGAAAGTCCGGGATCCCCAGCAGCCGCGGCCAGCGCTCGGTGTGGGCGACCCGGTCCCACGCGACGTGGCTGAACGCCCCGATCAGCGCCGAGCAGACCGTGACCTGCCAGGAATGGCGGACGCCGGCCAGCGCGGCGTGGTCGCGCCAGGCGAAGAGTCGCTCGCCGGGCAGGTGCACCGCGATCCCGGCGATCACCCGGCGGACGATCCAGGCGTACGCGAGCGCGATCGGCAGGCACCACCAGAGCAGCCCGCCGAGGGTGTGGGTACGCAGGCCGATGTCGAACCGGGTGCCGGTGAACAGGTAGCCCACGTCCGGCGCCACCGCGCCGGTGGCCAGCGCCACCCCGTCGAACCAGGCCGGTCGCCACAGCTTCAGCGGCAGCACCGGGGCCAGGTGCGAGGGAAAGGTCAGCGGCACGAACCGGACGTTACCCGCCCGGTCAGAAGTGGTGAAGCAGGTCGGTGAACGCGGCCAGCCGGATCACCCCCGTGTCGTACGGGTCGAGTTCGTCGTGCTCCAGCACCCAGGTGGTCTCGTTGGGGATGAAAACCGCGTTCATGCCGGCGGCCCGGGCGGGCAGGATGTCCGAGCGCGGCGAGTTGCCGATCATCCACGCAGTCGCCGGGTCGAAGGCGTGCTCGCGGGCCAGCCAGCGGTAGGTGTCGGCGTCCTTCTCGGGCACGATGTGCGCGGCGCGGAAGTGGTGCAGCAGCCCGCACGCGTCGAGCTTGCGCTGCTGCTCCTCCCGCTCCCCCTTGGTGAGCAGCAGCAGCTCGTGCCGGGTCGCGAGGTCGTCCAGGGTCTGCGCGACCCCGGGCATCAGCTCGACCTGGTGCCCGATGAGCGCCGCCGCGAGACTGTCGATCTCCGCGCGCTCCCGCTCGGTTGCCGGGCGCTGCCGCAGCTTCTCCAGGCACTCCCCCAGGCTGCGCAGGAAGACTTTCGCGCCGTAGCCGTGCGCGACGGAGTTGGCCTGCTCGATGTCGTCGAGCATCGACCGGATCTGCCCGCGCTCCAGCGTCGGGTGGTCCAGCCAGTCGAGGAAGTCATCGATCACCCGCTCGAAGAGGACGTTGTTCTCCCAGAGCGTGTCATCGGCGTCGAAGACGAGCACCTCGGCGTCGCGGCGCTGCGGCATCGCCTGTCTCCCTCCCGTGTGGCGGCCCCGACACGCTACAGGCCGGTCAGAGCGGTCAACGCCGCCCGGTCCGCGGCGCGTCGAACCTTACGACGAGATCCAGGACAGCGCCGTGTGGCCGGTGGCGAGGGGACGCATGCGCGCCTGGATGGCGGCGCGTGCCCGCTGGTAGGCACCGGCCTCGTCGTGGAGCAGCGAGACGGAGTTGGCGGCCTCCATGAAGGCGATCAGCTCGAAGGCGAGCTGATCAGCGTCGGTGCCTTCGATGAGCTGGCCGAGTTGACGGGCGTCTTCGATGGTGCGCGCAACCAGGCGACGCCAGTCCAGGCTGGCTGCGGCAACGGCGTCCCGGACTCGGCCGGGGCGACCTTCGAACTCCGCCGCGACGGTGAAGAAGAAGCAGCCGCCCGGGAAGACCCGCCGCTGCGAGTAGATCAACCAGCTGTCGCACAGCAGCCACACCCGTCCGAGCCCGGGCGGGACGCTCAGCGCGGGTTGGACGACCTCCGTGATGAAGATCTGGGCGGCGGCTCGGACGGTGGCGAGCTGAAGCTCCTCCTTGGAGCCGAAGTAGCCGAACAGTCCGCTCTTGCTGAGGCCCAGCTCGCCGGAGAGCCCGCCGATGGACAAGCCCTCCAAGCCGTTCCGGGACGCGATGTCCGCCGCCCTGCGCAGGATCAGACTCCGCGCCTGCTCGTCTCGCGGTCGCCCGACCATGTCCACTCCTCCGCGTACGAACGTTCGTTAACAATACTTCACGAACGAGTAGCCATGCTGATAGCCTGCCGGCAAGCACGAACGTTCGTGCGGAAAATAGCCGGGATGCTGATGCCTCGGCCGCAGACAAGGAAGAGAATGAAGGCCCTGTCGCTCGTCGGATCGGCCCTGAACGCCACTTCCGGGCTGGCAGTCGCGTGGGTCCCGGTACGCGGGATTCGTACCCGTGCTGCGAGGCCTGGGGTTCAGCCCCGTCACCTTCGATGCCCCCGGGCACGGAGATTCCGGCGGTACGTCCATGACGATCCTCGAGTACGAGGAGGTGATCCGCCACCTGCAGGGCCGTTACGGCCGCTTCGAGGCCGTCATCGCCCATTCCTTCGGCGTCCCCTGTGCCCTCCATGACCTCCGCAACGGCATCGGGGCCGGGCGATTGGTGGCCGTCAGCGGCGTAGCCGAATTCGGATTCCTGGTTGATGAGTTCAGCCGGCAACTCGGCCTCTCCGGACGGGTTCAGCAGGAGGGTGCCGCTGGAACACGCCCACCGGATCACCGCCGCGCACGGGGCCCGGCTTGTCGTCACCCGCAACCTCGGGCATCGCGGGATCCTGGGCCAGCCGGAGGTAATCGACGCAGCCATGGAATTCATCACCGCCGACATCGCGCGCCTCGCTCAACCTGCTCCCGACGAGCACGCTGGGCTCCCAGCGCGTGTCGTGAGCGTCGATGACCAGCACCTCGGCGCCGCCCCGCCTCGGGGGGCGCCCGCCGGCGGTGATCGAGGCCCAGCGCCGCCAAGCGTCCGCCAGGACCGTCTGCAACAGGTCCTCGGCACGCCCGGCGTCCCGGTCAGCGGCGCAGGGTGAGGATCAGGTCGGCGACCAGCGCGGTCCACCCGGTCTGGTGCCACGCCCCGAGCCCGGCGCCGTTGTCGCCGTGGAAGTACTCGGGGAAGCAGAGCAGATCGCGCCAGTCCGGGTGGGTCTGAAACAGCTGGGCCGCGCCATAGATGGGCCGCCGGCCCCAGTCGTCCCGGGTGAACAGCGAGATCAGCCGGGCGGACAGGTCGTCGGCGACCTCGTCGAGGGTCCGCTTCTCGCCGGAGCGGGTCGGGTACTCCACCTGCAGGTCGTCGCCGAAGAAGGCGGCGTAGTCGCGCAGCGCGCTGATCAGCAGGAAGTTGGTCGGCATCCAGATCGGGCCGCGCCAGTTGGAGTTGCCGCCGAACAGCCCGCTGGTCGACTCGGCCGGCTCGTAGCCGACGCTGAACTTCTGCCGGCCGAGGGTCACCGTGAACGGCTTGTCCAGGTGGGCACGGGAGAGCGTACGCAGGCCGTAGTCGGAGAGGAACTCGTCGGGGTCGAGCATCCGGGCCAGCAGCCGGGTCACCTGGTCGGGGCCAACCATGGACAGCAGTCGCTGCTGCCGGCCGTCGGGGCCGATCCGGCGGGCGCCGATCACGTTGGCGTACTCGGGGCGGTTGGTGAGGAACCAACGCAGCCGGGCGCTCAGCTCGGGCAGCCGGTGCAGGGCCTGCGCGGTGAGCCGGGTGGTCGCCGCGAGCGGCACCAGCCCCACCACCGAGCGGACCTTCAGCGGCACCGTCGTGCCGTCGGCCCGCCGCAACACGTCGTAGAAGAAGGCGTCCTCGTCGTCCCAGAGCCCCTGGTCGTACGCGGCGGCGGCGATGTACGCGAAGTGCTCGAAGAACTTCGTGGCGATGTCCACGTACGCCCGGTCGTGCTCGGCGAGCGCGATCGCCATGTCGAGCAGGTTCAACGCGTACATGGCCATCCAGCCGGTGCCGTCGGACTGTTCGAGCACCCCGGCGACCGGCAGCGCGGCCGAGCGGTCGAACGGGCCGACGTTGTCCAGCCCGAGGAAGCCACCCTCGAAGACGTTCTTGCCGCCGGTGTCCTTCCGGTTGACCCACCAGGTGAAGTTGAGCAGCAGCTTGTGCATGATCCGGGCGAGGAATTCGTGGTCCCGGCAGCCGTCGATCTCGAACACCTTCAGCGCGGCCCAGGCGTGCACCGGCGGGTTGACGTCCCCGAACGCCCACTCGTACGCCGGGATCTGCCCGTTGGGGTGCAGGTACCACTCGCGCAACAGGAGCAGCAGCTGGTCCTTGGCGAAGCCGGGGTCGACCCGGGCGATGGTGACGCAGTGAAAGGCCAGGTCCCAGGCCGCGTACCAGGGATATTCCCAGGGGTCGGGCATGGAGATCACGTCAAAGCTGGTCATGTGCCACCAGTGGCTGTTGCGCCCCTGGCGGCGTCCGGCGGGCGGCGGCGCGGAGCCGGGATCGCCATCCAGCCACCGCTTGACGTCGAAGTGGTAGAACTGCTTGCCCCACATCAGCCCGGCGATCGCCTGCCGCGCCACCAGGGCCTCGTCGGCGCTGGCCCCGGCCGGGATGACGCTGTTGAAGAACTGGTCGGCTTCGGCGCGTCGCGCCCGCAGCACGCCGTCGAAGTCGTCGCCGAGGTCGGCCGGGGGCGGCGGCGCGCTGGCCGGCGGCGGGGCGGTCCGGGTCAGCCGCAGCCGGATCTGCCGCTGCCCGCCGGCCGGCACGTCCAGGATGTAGTGCAGGGCGCCCTTGGTGCCCTCCCGCTGCGGGTTGACCGTGGCCGCGCCGGCCACCACGTGGTCGTTGATCCCGTCCTTCGGGTAGGGCGACCGCCCGGGCAGCCCCCACAGCCGCTCGGCGTTGGAGTCGTTGTCGCACAGCAGCGGGGTGGCGTCCCCGTCGCCCTCCAGCAGGAGCTGCCCGAGCACCCAGTGCTCGCCGACCAGCCGGACGCCTGCCGCCGGGCCTGGCCCCGCGCCGGCTTCGAAGCCGACCAGCTTCGGCACCCGGTCGCCGCCCGGTAGCCCCCACGCCCAGGTGTTGCGGAACCACAGGGTCGGCAGCACGTGCAGGGTGTCGTCCCGATCACCCCGGTTGGCGACCGTCACCAGGACGCACAGGTCGGTCGGGGACGCCTTGGCGTAGTCGACGGTCACCGCCCAGTACCGGTCGTCGTCGAAAATGCCGGTGTCGACCAGTTCGTACTCGGTGTCCTCCCGGCCGCGCCGCGCGTTCTCCTCGACCAGCTCGGCGTAGGGGAAGGCGGCCTGCGGGTAGTGGTAGCGCCAGCGCAGGTACGAGTGGGTGGGGGTGGAGTCCTCGTACCACCAGTAATCCTTGGCGTCCTCCCCGTGGTTGCCGCTGTCGCCGCCGAGGCCGAACATCCGCTCCTTGAGGATCGGGTCCCGCCCGTTCCACAGCGCGAGGGCGAAGCAGAACGTCTGCCGGTCGTCGCAGACGCCGGCCATGCCGTCCTCGTTCCACCGGTAGGCTCGGGACCGCGCGTGATCGTGGGGGAAGTAGTCCCACGCCGTGCCGTGTTCGCTGTAGTCCTCCCGTACCGTCCCCCACGCCCGCTCGGACAGATAGGGACCCCATGCGCGCCAGTCCTGCGCCCCGGCGTCGGCCTGGGCGAGCCGGTGCCGCTCGGGGTCGGGGTTCGCGGAAAGCGGACGGTCAGTGATCACCTGCACATTTTCGACGCCGCCGGGGTACACCACCACACGGGCCATTGTCGCCGTGGCGCGTCACACCTCGCCGCCGGTGGAGGAAACGTGATCAATATTTGTTTCGGGCCGCAGGTCTGCGGGGACCTGTCCGCCTCCTCGACGCGGGAGTGGCTGGCCGCCGACGGCCGGGGCGGTTACGCCATGGGCACGATCGGCGGGCTGCGCACCCGCCGCTACCACGGGCTGCTGGTGGTGGCCGGCGAGACCGCCGCGTCCCGTCGGGTGGGCCTGGTCAGCCTGGACCCGACGGTGGCCCTGCCCTCCGGGCAGCGGGTCCGGCTGGGCGTCCACGAGTGGTCCTCCGGGGCGGTCGACCCACGCGGCTTCGAACTGCTCGAACGCTTCGACCTGACTTACGGCGTGCCGCGCTGGCGGTGGCGGATCGGCGAGGTGGTGATCGAGCGGGAGATCGCCATGGCGTACGGGCGGCCCTGCGTGGCGGTGGTGCACCGGCTGGTCTCCGGCGGCCCGGTCCGGCTGGACCTGGCCGCGGTCTGCACCTGGCGGGACGCGCACGGCGAGCGCCGCGCGGACGGGCCGCCGCCCCGGCTGGAGCCGGTGGCGGGCGGGGCGGTGGTCGAGGAGGCGTTCCGGCTGGCCGGGCCGGACTGGGCGCCCGAGGGCCAGTGGTGGCTGGGCGTGCACCACCGCGAGGAGGCCGCGCGCGGTCTGCCCCCGAACGAGGACCTCTGGTACGCGGGCCGGTTCTCCGGCCCGCTCGACGAGCCGGGTGCCACGGTGTCGGTGCTGGCCTGGGCCGGCGACCTGACCGAGGAGCCGCCGCCGGCGACCGCGCTGGTCGAGGCGGCCCGGCGGCGCAACCGGGCGGTGGTGGCCGCCGCGGAGCCACGCGATCGGGTCGAGGGCACCCTCGCCTTGGCCGCCGACGCGTTCGTGGTGCGAACCGCCGCCGGGCCCGACGTGGTGGCCGGCTACCCGTGGTTCGGCGCCTGGTCGCGGGACACCATGACCGCCTACGAGGGGCTGTTCCTGTGCACCAACCGCGCCGACGAGGGGCGCGAGCTGCTGCGCGCGTACGCGGCGACGCTGTCGGAGGGGATGCTCGCCAACACCGCCGACACCGGGCGGGTGGAGTACAACACGGTCGACGCGACGCTGTGGTTCCTGCACGCGGTGAACCGGCACGTCACCGCCACCGGGGACACCGACCTCGCCGCCGAGCTGCTGCCCGCGCTGCACGACGTGGTGCAGGCGCACCTGACCGGCACCCGCTACGGGATCAAGGCCGACCCGGCCGACGGGCTCATCACCCAGGGCGGTACCCCGGGCACGGCCCTGACCTGGATGGACGCCCGGGTGCACGGGGTGCCGGTGACCCCGCGTACCGGCAAGCCGGTGGAGGTGAACGCGCTCTGGGTCAACGGGCTGGCCGGGCTCGCCGAACTGACCGAACTGCTCGGGCGGGACGCCACCGCGCTGTGGGGGCTGCACACGAAGGCGTCGGGCGCGTTCCGGGCCCGGTTCCCGGCACCGGTCGGCTGGCTGCACGACGTGGTGGACGCCCCCGCGCCGCACCACGCCGACGACCTGCTCCGCCCCAACCAGCTGCTCGCCTGGTCGCTGCCGTACGCCCCGCTCGCACCGGACGAGCCGACGCTGCGTCGGGTCGCCGAGGGGCTGCTGACCCCGCTGGGGCCGCGCAGCCTCGCCCCTGACTCCCCCGGTTTCGTGGGCCGGCACCGGGGCGGGCCCGCCGAACGCGACGCCGCCTACCACCAGGGCACGGTCTGGCCGTGGCTGATCGGGCCGCTCGTCGACGCGTACCGCCGGGTCGGGCTGCCCACCGATGACCTGCTGGTGGGGCTTGAGGGTCATCTGGCGGAGTTCGGGGTGGGTTCGGTGAGTGAGACCGCCGACGGGTCCGCCCCGTACGCCGCCACCGGCTGCCCGTTCCAGGCGTGGTCGGTCGCCGAGCTCCTGCGCGTACGCCGGGGCCACAGCCACCGGGCCTGACCCAGCCCGTCATCGCCATTCCCCAGTGGACCGTCCGGTGGTTCCCCGCCACGGAGCGGCTTGACTACAGTGGCATCGTCTTGTCGATCAAGATTGTGGAGAGGGCGAGCCGAGATGATGGGACCGTCCCACGCGCTGTCCGGCGCGGCGGTGTGGCTGACCGGCTCCTGGGCGCTGGACCAGTTCGCCGACTACCATCAGACGCCGCTGGCGTTGGCGGTGGGCACCGCGGTCTGCGCGGGCGGGGCGCTTCTGCCCGACCTCGACCTCTCTGGCAAGGTGACCCGCAACCAGGGCGGCGCCACCGTGGCGCACACCTTCGGTGTGGTCAGTCTCTTCGTCGCCGAGGTGGTCGAGAAGGTCTCGCTCGGTGTCTACTACGCCACGAAGCTCAGCAAGGACCCGCGCCGCAACAACGGGCATCGGACGCTGACCCACACCCTCCCGTTCGCCGCCCTGGTCGGCTGGGGCACCACCGAGCTCTGCGCCCACTACGGCAAGTGGGCGGTGGTCAGCATCCTCTTCTTCATGATCGGGCTGGCGCTGCGTGGGCTCTTCGACAAGTGGGCCGAGCGGGCCGGTTGGGTGGTCGTCACCCTCGCCTCGGCGGCCGCAGCCTGGTTCACCTTCGCCAACCTCCCCGGCGACCGGGGTTATCCGCTCATCGGCACCGCCGTCGGGGTGGGCTGCGTTGTGCACGTCCTCGGCGACATGATCACCCGGGCCGGAGTGCCGATCCTCTGGCCGATCCCGATCAAGCGACGGATGTGGACATCGTTCGGGCTGCCCCACAGCATCGCGCTACGCACCGGCAGCAAGGCCGAGACCGTCGTGCTGCGGACCGCGATGACCATCGTCGCGGTGCTCGCCGCGGTGGGGCTGGTCGCGCCCTCGGTGCTGCAGCGGATGAACAACGGGGTGTGACCGACGCGCCCGACGCGAAGGCCCACCCCCTATAGTGGGCCGATGGCGTCGGTCAAGCAGATCCAAGTCACCTTCGACTGCGCAGAACCTGAGCGCGTCGCCCGTTTCTGGTGCGAGGTGTTGGGGTACGTCGTACCGCCGCCACCAGAGGGCTTTGCTACCTGGGACGAATTCGATCGCGCCCTGCCGCCTGAGCATCAGGGTTCGGCGTTCGCCTGCGTTGATCCCGCAGGCGTGGGCCCGCGGCTGTTCTTTCAGCGCGTACCCGAAGGCAAGGTCGTCAAGAATCGGCTGCATCTTGACGTACGGGTCGGCACCGGGCTCGTGGGGGAAGAGCGGGTGGCCGCACTTGAGGCCGAATGCGCACGACTCATCGCCCTCGGCGCGGTACGCGTGCAACTACTGCGCGCCGACGGCGTCAACGAATCGTGCCTCGTGATGCAGGACATCGAGGGCAACGAGTTCTGCCTCGACTGAGAGGCCGCGACCTGCGGAACCGCGTACGGATCGATTGTCGAGTTAGGTGGCAAGATGGCTGCTACCGGGGCTCGTGGACGGTGCCGGACGCGGATTTCATCACGATCGCCGCCACGATCACGCACATGACCGACGGCAACAGCATGACGCCGATCGACAGCAGCCCCAGCAGCGCCGCGACCGCAAGCACGACGGCGCTGGCGACCAACGCCGGCCGGGACAGCCGGCCGGCAACTGCCGCGATCAACGGCACCACGCTGACCGCGATGAGCCCGACATACCACCAGGCCGGTGAGTTGTCGTCGTGGCCCACCACCGTCACGTACACCGCGACGTAGGCACCCGTCCAGATTGTTGCCGCCAACGCCAGCCATCGGGCCCACATGCGCCGATTATCGGCCAGCCAGGGCGCGTTGGGAAGCTGCTGGCCCGCGCCGAAGGAGCAGGTGCTGCTCAAGTTCCGATGTGGCGTAGCCGGCGCGCACCCTCATCGTGCTGCCGCCCATCGGTGACCGCCCGCGACCGAACTTGGAGCACATGATCCTGCACGCGCTGATCCTGGCCGCGGCGATCTCCCTCGCTAGCTGATCTGAGACGCTATTGACGCACGTCTAACGCGTGGCTACGGTCTATCGAAACGCTTCGACGAATTCGGCCATCGGCCGGGAACCGCCGCCGGAGGAGGTGCGATGGCCACCATGCAGGATGTCGCCCGCCTCGCCCAGGTGTCGGTCAGCACCGTGTCGTACGTGCTCACCGGCGCCCGGCCGATTTCCCAGGCGACCCGGCAGAAGGTGCTCGCGGCCATGGCCGAGCTGGATTACCAGCCCAACGCCATGGCCCGTGGCCTGGCCAGCCGGCGCAGTCACATCGTCGGCCTGCTGCTGCCGGTCGACGAGCGGGGCCTCGGCGCCACCGAGACCGCGTTCGTCACCGGGGCGGCCGCCGCGGCCAGCGCCGCCGGTTACCACCTGGTCCTCTCCCCCGTCGGGGTCAACGACCTGGACGAGCTGCACCGGCTGGCCAGCCAGCGGATGCTCGACGGCGCGCTGCTGATGGAGGTGCAGTTGGCCGATCCCCGAGTGGCCGTCCTCCAGGAGGTCGGCGTGCCGCTGGTGCTCATCGGCCGCACCGAAGACCCGTCCGGCCTGTCGTACGTCGACATCGATTTCGACCGCACGGTGCGCGACGCCGTCGACCACCTGGTCGGTCTCGGCCACCGCCGCATCGTGTACGTCAATCACTCCGCCGCGGCCCTCGCCCACGGCTACGGCCCGGCGCTGCGCACCCGCGACGCGTACACCGCGGCGATGGCCGGGTACGACCTGGAGCCGGTGATGGTTCCGGCCGAGGACAGCGCCGCCGGCGGGCGGGCGGCGCTCGACGCCGCCTTCGCCCGGGCCCCCGACCTGACGGCGGTCCTCGCGATGAACGAAAGCGCCGTTTTCGGCATTCTCGGCGAGTTGGCCGGCCGAGGCCTGAGCGTGCCCGGCGACGTCTCGGTCGTCTCGATGGTCACCTCACCCCAGGTCGCCGAGTTGGCGACCCCGGCGCTGACCGCGATGACCTCGCCCGGTTCGGCGCTGGGCCGGATAGCGGTCGAGGCGCTGCTACGGCACCTCGACACCGGCAGCGACAGGGTCCATCAGCAACTGCTGCCCTGCACGCTGGAGATCCGTGGGTCGAGCGGCCCACCGCGCACGAAAGAAGCAGCCGAGCAGTGAAGTTCACCGACGGATACTGGCAACTTCGTCCCGGGGTCAGCGTGCTGCGCCCCGGCACGGTGGAATCCGTGGAGCCGGACGAGCGCGGGTTCACCGTGTTCGCGCCCACCGGCCGGGTCACCGGACGCAGCGACACCCTCAACCGGCCGGTGGTCACCGTACGGTTCTTCTCCCCCGCGCCGGGCGTGGTCGGGGTGACCATCGGCCACCACTCCGGTGGGCTGCCCCGCGAACCCCGGTTCGCCCTCGCCGAACGCGCCGACCATCCCGTACGGGTGGAGGTCACCGGTCTCACCGCGACGCTGACCACCGGCGGGCTGACCGCGCGGGTCGCGCTGGCCGGCCCGTGGCGGGTCGACTTCCTACGCGGAGACCGGCTGGTCACCTCCTCCACCGAACGCAGCATCGGCGTCGTCACCGACACCCAAGGCCGCACGTACGTGCACGAGCGGCTGGCGCTGGGGGTCGGCGAGACGATCCACGGCCTCGGCGAGCGGTTCGGCCCGTACGTCAAGAACGGCCAGCGCGTGGATATCTGGAACGCCGACGGCGGCACCGCCAGTGAGCAGGCGTACAAGAACGTGCCGTTCTACCTCAGCAGCGCCGGCTACGGGGTGTTCGTGGACCACCCGGAGCTGGTCTCCTTCGAGGTCGGCTCCGAGGTGGTGTCACAGACCCAGTTCAGCGTGGCGGGGCAGTCGCTGACCTACCACGTGATCGACGGCCCGACCCCGAAGGACGTGCTGCGCCGCTACACGGCCCTGACCGGCCGGCCGGCGCGGGTGCCGGCCTGGTCGTACGGGCTGTGGCTGTCCACCTCGTTCACCACTCAGTACGACGAGAAGACGGTGACCGAGTTCATCGACGGAATGGCCGAGCGGAACCTGCCGCTGTCGGTGTTCCACTTCGACTGCTTCTGGATGCGCCAGTTCCACTGGGTCGACTTCGTCTGGGACCCGCAGACCTTCCCCGACCCAGCGGGCATGCTGCGCCGGCTGCACGAGCGGGGCCTGAAGATCTGCGTC
The DNA here is from genome assembly GCF_040636055.1 of Micromonospora sp. NPDC006766. NCBI lineage: Bacteria > Bacillati > Actinomycetota > Actinomycetes > Micromonosporales > Micromonosporaceae > Micromonospora > Micromonospora sp. NPDC006766. The sequence continues at coordinate 58,699 of NZ_JBEYIX010000028.1, forward strand.
TGGATCAACCCGTACATCGCCCAGCGGTCGTACCTGTTCGAGGAGGGCCGGCGGGCCGGCTACCTGGTCCGCAACCCGGACGGCTCGGTCTGGCAGTGGGACAAGTGGCAGGCCGGCATGGCGCTTGTCGACTTCACCAACCCGGACGCGGCCCGCTGGTTCGCCGGCAAACTCAAGACGCTGCTCGACATGGGGGTCGACTGCTTCAAGACCGACTTCGGCGAGCGCATCCCCACCGACGTGGTGTGGCACGACGGGGCCGACCCGCAGCGGATGCACAACTACTACTCCTACCTCTACAACCGGGTCGTGTTCGAGCTGCTGGAGGCCGAGCGTGGTGCGGGCGAGGCGGTGCTGTTCGCCCGGTCGGCGACCGTCGGTGGGCAGCAGTTCCCGGTGCACTGGGGCGGCGACTGCGAGTCCACCTTCGTCGCGATGGCCGAGTCGCTGCGCGGTGGGCTGTCGCTGGCCGCGTCCGGGTTCGGCTACTGGAGCCACGACATCGGCGGCTTCGAGGGCACACCCGACCCGGCGGTGTTCAAACGGTGGATCGCCTTCGGGCTACTCTCCTCGCACTCCCGGCTGCACGGGTCCGGCTCGTACCGGGTGCCGTGGGCGTACGACGAGGAGGCGGTCGACGTGCTGCGCCACTTCACCCGGCTCAAGCTGCGCCTGATGCCCTATCTCGCGGCGGCGGCCGAGGAGGCGCACTCCGACGGGGTGCCGGTGATGCGGCCGATGATCCTGGAGTTCCCGGACGACCCGACATCGGCGTACCTGGACCGGCAGTACCTGCTCGGCCCGGATGTGCTGGTGGCGCCGGTGTTGAACGCCGACGGGCAGGTGACGTACTACGTGCCGGCCGGCACCTGGACCCACCTGGTCAGCGGCGCGCAGGTCACCGGCCCCGGCTGGGTCACCGAGAAGCACGACTTCGACAGCGTGCCGGTGCTCGCCCGGCCCGGCGCGGTGATCCCCTTCGGCGCGGTCGACGACCGGCCCGACTACGCCTGGGCCGACCACGTACGGCTGCGGCTGTACGCGCCGGTCGAGGGGCAGCGGACCCGGGTCCGGGTGCCCGCGCCGGACGGCGGCCCCGGGGCCGAGTTCGAGGTGCGGTACGACAACGGGAGGGCCGGCGTGGAGCTGGTGGCGGGCGCGTCGTCGGGTTATCTGGTGGAGGTGGCGGAATGAGCGGGTTCGTGTTTCCCGAGGGGTTCGTCTGGGGTTCCGCCACTGCGGCGTACCAGATCGAGGGCGCGGCCCGGGAGGACGGGCGGGGCCTGTCAATCTGGGACACCTACAGCCACACCCCGGGACGCACCCTGAACGGGGACACCGGCGACGTGGCGGCCGACCACTACCACCGCTGGGCCGAGGACCTGGACCAACTCGCCGCACTCGGGCTCGGGGCATACCGGTTCTCGATCTCCTGGCCCCGGGTGCAGCCGGGCGGCTCGGGCGCGCTCAACCCCGCCGGGGTGGACTTCTACTCCCGGCTGGTCGATCGGCTGCTCGACCTCGGCATCCAGCCGGTGGCGACGCTCTATCACTGGGACCTGCCGCAGGAGTTGGAGGACGCGGGTGGCTGGCCGGCGCGGGACACCGCCGCCCGGTTCGCCGACTACGCCGCCGGCATCGTCGGGGCGCTCGGCGACCGGGTGCACACCTGGACCACGTTCAACGAGCCGTGGTGCTCGGCATACCTCGGCTACGCCTCCGGCGTGCACGCGCCGGGGCGTGCCGAACCGGCGGCGGCGCTGGCCGCCGTGCACCACCTGAACCTGGCGCACGGCCTCGCCGGTCGGGTGATCCGGGACCTCGCCCCGGCGGCCCGGCTCTCGGTCACGCTCAACCTGCACGTGATCCGGCCGGCGTCCGGCTCGGCGGCCGACCACGACGCGGTACGCCGGATCGACGCCCTGGCCAACCGGGCGTTCCTCGGGCCGATGCTGGACGGGGCGTACCCGGCGGACCTGCTCGCCGACACGGCGGCGGTCACCGACTGGTCGTTCGTGCGCGACGGCGACGAGCGGACCGCCGCCGTGCCGCTGGACGTGCTCGGCGTCAACTACTACGCCACGACCCTCGTCCGGGCCTGGGACGGGGCGTCGCCCCGGTCGGAGTCGGACGGGCACGGCGACTCGGCCCACACGCCGTGGGTGGGTGCCGGCGACGTCGAGTTCCTGCCCCAGCCCGGCCCGCACACCGCGATGGGCTGGAACATCGACCCGGGCGGCCTGACCGAGCTGCTGCTGCGGCTGCACCGGGAATACCCCGCCCAGCCGTTGATGATCACCGAGAACGGCGCCGCGTTCGACGACGTCGTCGCGCCGGACGGCGCGATCCACGACGACCAGCGGGTGGACTACCTGCGCCAGCACGTCGCCGCGGTCGGCGACGCGATCACGGCCGGGGCCGACGTGCGCGGGTATTTCGTCTGGTCGCTGCTGGACAACTTCGAGTGGGGGTACGGATACGACCGACGGTTCGGCATCATCCGCGTCGACTACGACACGCAGGCGCGCACCTGGAAGGACAGCGCCCACTGGTACCGCCGGCTGGCCACCTCGAACCAGCTGCCCGCCTAAGCCCTCCACCCAGCCCCGCGGCTCTCGGGCGCGCTGGCGCACGGCACCCTGGGCGCCCCTGTCAGGGCCTGGGCAGGTGCCTGCACAGCTTCCGCGGGAAGGCTGGCTCCACGGTGAGAACGGTTCCGCAGCCGGCCTCCGTCGAGCCGGCGACTGTGGCCCACCCCTGCTGGCCGGACCAGCGGAGAAAGTAGCGGCGCACGTTGACCGACGGGGTGCAGCCGTCCCGTGCCTCGACACCGCAAGGCACCGGATCGAACGGCACGGTCATCACCAGCCACGTGCCATCGCAGCCCTCGACGGAGCCGACGGAGTGCCGGGACACGTCCATGCCCCGGACTGTGACATCGACCCACGCGTGATCACAGTGGTCCGTCGGCATCGGGTCGCAGCCGAACGTCTCGTCGCAGCGACCGTACGCGTCACCGTCGGGTTTCCATGGCTGTTGGTTCAGCACGACGATCCGGCCGTCGATCGGCCCGGGCGCGGTCAGCCTCACCTTGCCCGGCGTGTGGGTGGGGCAGGCCCCGACCACCCTCGACAGACGCGAATCCTGCACCACGTTGGCGTAGATGCGGTTGTTCTCCTCCGCGAAGTAGTCGACGCGCGGATCGCGCGAGCAACCGTCGGCGTCGCCGAGCAGCGCCACGGTCAGCACGAGCGAGCGCGGGTCGTCGCTGACGCGTACCGAGGTGACGTCAGCCTGGTAGGTGGCCCACCTGCTGTCTTCCTCGGCGGAGCCGGCCGGCGCGGGCGCTGCGCCCGGCCGGGCGCAGCCCACGAGCATGCCGAGGCACAACAGGGCGGTGGCGAGTCGACGCATGGCGACGATTATCGGCTCGGTTCCGACGCGGTCGCATCCGTCCGGATACTCAGTCCGGGCGGCGCGGAACGCGCGGTCGTCGCGCGACGGGTACCTTGCGAAGGGGCGAGATGGAGGAGAAGACAGGTGCCTACTGGTGGCTTCTCGTCGAAAGGGCTGGCGCGGCTGCGAGAGCTGCTCGAGCGTCACGTCGACTCCGGCTTCGTCCCGGGTATGATGGCCGTCCTCGCCCGGCACGGCGAGGTGCACGTCGAAGCAACGGGCAATCTCGCGTTCGAGGGCGCAGGGTCGAGGACGCCGATGGCGGGCGACACGATCTGTCGCATCGCCTCGATGACGAAGCCGATCGCCGCCGCGTGTGCGATGACGCTCGTCGAGGACCGCACCCTCCGCCTCGATGACCCGGTCGACGACCTCCTCCCGGAGCTGGCGGACATGACGGTGCTCGCCGATCCCCACGGGCCCTTGTAAGACACCGTTGCGGCGAAACGCCCGATAACGCTGCGGGATCTGCTGACCTACACCCTCGGCACCGGCATCGTCCCTGCCGAGCCCGGAACGGTTCCGATCGCCGACGCGCTGGACGCACTCGGCCAGCCACCACCGGACGAGTGGATGCGCCGGCTCGGCACGCTCCCGCTCGTCCACCAGCCAGGCGAGCGCTGGATGTACGAGACCGCCGCCGACGTGACGGGCGTACTCATCGCCCGGGCCACCGGCATGTCCTTCGGGGATGCCCTGCGCGAGCGGATCTGCGATCCGCTCGGAATGAAGGACACCGCCTTCAGCGTGAGCGGCGAGAGCATCGGCCGGTTGGCGACGGCGTACGAGCGCGACAATTCCGCCACCGGTGAGCCGGTCGTCGAAGACGCCCCCGACGGGCGGTGGAGTCGGCCACCGGCGTTCGAAGGAGGTGGCGGCGGGCTCGTCTCGACCGCCCACGACTACCTCGCCTTCGCCTCTGCTCTGCTCGCGGGCGGCACCCACCGAGGCGAGCGGGTGGTCTCGCGGCCGTCGGTGGCGCTGATGACCAGCGACCACCTGACCCCGGCGCAGAAGACGGTCTCCGGATTCTGGCCCGGATACTTCGACACCATGGGCTGGGGTTTCGGGATGTCGGTCCGCACCCACCGCACGCACCTCGGCCCGTCGGTCGGGAGCTACGGATGGCCCGGCTTCTATGGCACCGCCTGGTACAACGATCCCGCCGAGGACATGACGACGATCTTCATCATGCAGCGGGCGCACGCGGGCGATCAGAGGTTGCCGATGTGGCACGAGTTCTGGACCGCTGCCTACCAGGCGATCGACGGTTGACCGTCGAGCAGCAACTCACGGCGTCGGACCCCCACCGCCGCACCCAGAATCGCCGACGCCGCTACGCAGCCTCGACGCCATCCACCTCGCCACCGCCCAGGTTCTGACCAACGAGTCCGGAACGCGCAGCTCCCCGAAGACGGGCACCGGGGAGAGGCCTAATCCGCCCAGGGTGCCCGTGAAACCGCCCGGAGCCGTTGCCAAGGTGGGGCCGCCAAGCCCGCGCCGTCGTACGCCGGGACCGGGGATCCGCGGCGCACGACGGCGGGGTGGGTCAGATCTTCGGCGAGATGGTCGAGATGTCGCCGGGCACCTCGGCGGCGTTCGCCGCGGTGATCAACTGGTCGAGGGTCATGTCGTGGGTGGTCGCGTCCCACGGGTCCCAGACCTTGAAGGTGCTGGTGTATTCGCCGGTCGCACCGGCGCTGCTGTCGACCGACCCGTACCCGTAGATCATCACGTAGTGGCGGAGCAGGCCACTGCCGCCAGCCGTCCCCCAGGGCAGCAGCTGCGGCTTGACCAGCAGGATCGACGGCTGGCCCTGCCGGATTCCGCGGCGGACCCGGTCGATGCCGTACTCCAGCGACAGGTTCCGGTCGCCGAACGAGTACCAGCCGTAGAAGTCGTAGCCCATACCGATCGGGGTGTAGCCCGACAGGGTGGATGCCATGTCCCCCGGCAGGGTGCCGGTGGATCCGGTGTGGGACTGGCTGGCCACCGTGCCCTGGCTGGGCACACTTGAGATGCCCATCGTCGCCGATGCGGCCTGCAGGGTCGCCGGGCCGCAGTAGTTGCCCTTCTCCTGTACCCAGCCGCGTTGCCTCAGCACACCGGTGTGCAGCTCAGGGCGTTCCTTGCCGGCTACGGTGACGGTCGCGCCGGCGTTGGCGCCGCCGTACGCGATTGTTTTCCAGTCGGTGACGCATTTTCGCCAGGTGTTGGCTCTGAGCATGGTGGACTGGCACTTCGAGGAATCCCGGTCGCCGGCGCCGCCGAGGGAGACGCTGGCCCGCACCACCTGGTCCTTGCTGGGCCGCACAGCGACCACCGAGCGCACCAGGGTGCCACTGACCTCCTGGCACAGCTGGTAGTCGGCGCCGCCGGAGGACTGCTTGGCGGTGCAGGTGGCGTCGTGCGTGAGGGGGCCGTTCTGCCAGAGGTTCGAGGAGTCGTTCACCGGGGCCACCACGCCGAAGATGTTCTCGTGGGTCGGCCCGGGGCTGACCGGGTCGTACGGCCCGACGACGCGTACCTCGTCGCCCCAGTTGCCCTCGATGGTGGTGATCCGTCCGTCGGGGTCGACGTTGGCGACCACGCCAATGTGGTTGCTCGCGCCGGAGTTGCTGCCGAACAGCACCACGTCGCCGGGCCGGATGTTGGTCTTGGAGCGGAGCAGGCCACGCTGCTGGCCCCAGGTGTAGAAAGTGCCGCTGTAGGGGAAGAACACGTTGATGCCCGCCTGACGCCAGGTCCAGCTGGCGAACATGCTGCACCAGGCCCAGCCGCACTGGACGCCGTTCTGGCCGTACGGGTTGCAGTTGTCGCCCCACTCGTGCACGCCGACCTGGCTGAGCGCGGCGTTGACGATCCGGTCGCGGATCTCCCCGTCCGGCACCGAGCCGGGGGCCGGGTCGCCGGGCACCGACGGGTTGCCGGGGCCGCCGGTGGGCTTCGGGTCGTTGTCGCAGCGACTCATGACGATGTCGAGCGAGGCGGTGTAGACGTAGTAGTCGGGGACCCACAGCCCGTCGCTGGTCTTGTCCCAGATCGCCGACCCGCCGTAGTTGAACTCGCCGTACGCCTGGCAGACGAGGGTGATGTAGCTGCCACCGGCGTACTTGTCGACGACCTTGCTCGCACTGAGGCTCTTGCCGTGGTAGCCGTTGAGCGTCGTCTTGGCCAGGTACCGGTTGCCGCTGCCCGACGGGCCGTCGTTGTCGCAGCGGTTCAGGACGATGTCGGTGGAGCCGGTGCGCACGTAGAAGTCGGCCACCCACAGCCCGTCACTGGTCTTGTCCCAGATCGCGTTGCCGCCGTAGTTGAGCTCGCCGTACGCCTGGCACATCACGGTGATGTAGGTGCCCTCGGCGTACCGGTCGACGACCTTGCTCGCGCCGAGGCTCTTGGCGTGGTAGCCGTTGAGCGTGGCGCGGGTGAGGAACTGACGCCCGCCGCCCGGGTTTCCGGAGACGCCGGGCGAGATGCCCAGGGACGTGCACGTCGGCATGCCGGGGATCCGGCCGTTGGTGCCGGTGGTGACGTACACGTCGGGCACCCAGTAGCCGTCGTACGTGTGGTTCCACAGCGTGCTGCCGTTCACGGCGATGCCATAGTCCTGGCACTTCAGGTAGAGCAGGCTGCCGGCCAGGTAGGCGTCGGTGCGGACCCGGTCGTTGGGGTCGGCGCTGCCCCGGCCGTCGATGTCGACCTTGGCGGTGTACGGGCCGTGCACCGAGCCCACCTTGGCGTGCCCGTCGATGCCGAGCGCCAGGCAGCGCGGCACGTTCGAAACGAACCCGCTGTGGCCGGTGGTGACGTAGGCGTCCGGAATCCAGTGACCCTCACGGGTGTAGTCCCAGATCGTGCTGCCGCCCAGCGACGGGCCGGAGTCCTGGCAGCGCAGATAGATCTGCTGGCCGGTCGTGTAGAGGTCGATGGCGTCGCGGTCGTCGGGGTTCATGCTGCCGCGCCCGTCGATCGCCGTCTTGGCCGGGTACGGGCCATACATCGGGAACGTGGGGTCGGCGTGCGCCGGCTGCGCCAGCATGACGCTCGTGCCGATCGGCAGGAGCGTCAGCGCGAGCGCGGACAGCAGCATTCGTTTGAGGCGCAAGGAAAGCGCTCCTTCTCGGTGCGTACCTGATCTCCGCTTGGACAGGCGGATGATCATCGATCGCCCGGAAGGCTACCGTAAACAGTCCTATGAGTATCGACCCACCACCGTCTGGCGGCAACGACCAGCCAGCGGGTGGGCATCTTCGCCGGATGGCGGGCACCGAGTCGCCCGTTCCGGACGGTGACCCGCCCGTCCGACGGAAGTTGTCCGGGGTGGCACCTGTGCGTGCCCGCCTAGACGCCCACGCGTTGTTCGGGGATGGAGAGGCCGTAGAGGGCCATCACCTCGGGGCTGTCGATCCGGCTGCCGTCGGCCACGGAGTCGCAGGAGATGTCGACGATCTGGTCCTTGTGCGCAAGCAGGTAGGGCCGGGCGCCGACGTCGGCGCTGGCCAGGGTGGCGATGCCGGGCCAGTGCCGGCGGCCGAACAGCATCGGGTAGCCGCGCAGCCCGTCGTAGGTGGCGCAGACCAGCACGTCCGGGTACGGCAGGGCGGCCACCCGCCGGACCGCGGCGGCGGTGAGCCCGGGCATGTCCACGGGCACCACGACGACTGCTTCGATCCCCTCGTCGGTCAGCGCGGCCAGGCCGGCCCGGATCGAGGACCCGACCCCGGTCCCCCACGCCCGGTTGACCACCACGGTGGCCCTGGTCAGGTCCGCCGTCTCGCGGACCTGGTCGGCTGCCGCGCCCAGCACGACCACGACCTGCTCGCAGCCTGCCTCGCCCAGTGTGTCGATCATCTGGCTGATCAGGGGTTTCTCCCCCTGGTGCAGCAGCGCCTCGGGTCCGCCGATGCGACGGCCCCCACCAGCGGCGATGATCATTCCTGCGATCCGGTTCAGTTGTGCCCCCTCGACCAGGGGGACGGTTCGGCGCAGCCGCGTCCGGCCCGTCCCGTCGTACGCACATCGGACCAACGAGCGCCGCCGCACGAGGGTAGCGGGGCAAAACGGAAAATTGTGGGACTATGCCGCGTTGGCGTAGCAGTCCACCACGGACAGGTCAAGCGGGAACCGGACCGGGGTGTCGCCGAAGAGCAGCCGGGTGGCCTGGGCCCCGGCTGCGGTGACCGCCGCCGCGACCGCGTCGGCCCGCTCGGCCGGGCAGTGCACGACCACCTCGTCGTGCTGGAAGAAGACCAGCTCGGCCCCGGTGCCGGCGAGGGCCGTCCGGAGCGTGGCCAGCAGGGTTGCGGCCCACTCGGCGGCAGTGGCCTGGATGACGAAGTTGCGGGTGAACCGGCCCCGGGACCGGGCCGCCCGAGCTCGAGGGCTCTGCGGATCCGCCCCGGCGTCCGGGTCGGCGTCCTCCCCGTCGCCGAAGCCCACCGACCCCGGCGGGCAGGTACGCCCCAACCACGAGCGCACCAGCCCGCCCGCCTCACCGGTGCGGGCCGCCGCCTCGACGTATCCGAACGCGGTCGGGTAGTTGCGCTTGAGCACCGCGAGGGCGGGCAGCGCGGCGCCGCCGGTCTGCCCGTACATGGCGCCGAGCAGGGCCACCTTGGCGCGGGCCCGGTCACCGCCGAAGGCGTCCCGGGCCAGGGCGGCGTAGAGGTCCCCGGCGCCACCGGCGGCGGCCAGCCGCGCGTCGCCGGAGACCGCGGCGAGCACCCGCGGTTCGAGCTGCCCCGCGTCGGCCACCACGAACGTCCAGCCCGGGTCGGCCACCACCGCGCGCCGGATCACCTTCGGGATCTGCAGCGCCCCACCGCCCCGGGTCGCCCACCGGCCGGAGACCACCCCGCTCGGCACGTACTCGGGGTGGAAGCGCCCACCGGAGACCCAGGCATCCCGCCACGCCCAGCCGTGCGCCGTCCAGATCCGGTAGAGCTCCTTGTATTCCAGGACCAGGGGCACGGCCGGGTGCTCCACCCCGCGCAGCACCCAGGCGCGGGTGTTCGGCAGCTCCACGCCGGCCCGGGCGAACGCGGCGCGCAGCTCCGCCGGGGAGTCGGCGTGCACCTGGCGTACGCCGAACGCGTCGGCGATCCGGGCGGCCAGATCGGCCAGCCGGCGGGGCGGCCCGCCGACCGGCGACGCCTCGCCGAGCAGCTCGGCCAGGATCGCGTCGTGCACGTCGGCCCGCCATGGCAGGCCGGCCGCGCCCATCTCGGCGGCGATCAGCGCGCCCGCCGACTCGGCGGCGACCAGCAGCCGGAACCGGCCGGGGTGCGCGGTGGCCGCGACCCGGGCGAGTTGGTCGGCGTACACCTGGGTCAAGGCCGCGATGCCCGGGCCGGGCGGGCCGGACGGCGCGTCGAAGAGCGCGCCCTGGCCGTGGCCGGGTGGCTCGGGCGGGCGGGGCGGCGGGTCGGGTGGCACCGGCGCGCCGGTCAGCCGGGCCCAGGCGGCGGCGAGTGAGCGGGGCTCGCCCCACCGGCCCGCGTGGCCGAGCAGCAGCGCCTCGGTGAGCTCGACGTCGTGGCAGCGGTCGAGCCGTACGCCGGCGCGCAGCAGCGCCGGATAGCTGGTGGCGCCGGTGGCCCAGACCCAGCGAGGGTGCTCGGCGGCCTCCCGGGCGGCCACCGCGGCGGCCAGGTCGGCGACGGGCTCGGCCGGGCCGGCGGGTCGGCCGGCGGGGTCGAGGGGTTGCAGCACTCCCCCGCCCCGCTCGTCCGACACCACCGCCACCAGCACGAACGCGATTCTGCCTCGCCGGTCTGACACTGTTGCGGTTAGGAAGGGCCCCTTGTTATCGCCTGGCGATAACAAGGGGCCCT
>NZ_JBEYIX010000029.1:0-68527 GCF_040636055.1 Micromonospora sp. NPDC006766
GATCTTGGGCGTCGGAAAGTCGGCGAAGCAGATCGAGATGTCCATCGCGGTGATGACGAACTCGACCGACTTGACGAACTTTTCCACCTCGAAGCGGACCCCTTCCACGACCGCAGGGCTGCCGAGCGGCTTGCCGTGGGCGCGCTCCCAGAATCGGGCGTAGCGCCCTTGAGGGTGAAAAACGCCAGGTCAAGCGCGGGAAGGCGGCGCCCGTTCCATGATCAATCGCAAGAAGGGATCGCGCCGGTCACAGCCGTCCCGCTACCGTACTGGTAACACGCGCGTCGCTCGTCGTGGCGGAAGCAACCCGCCCGGCGGCACGCGCCGGGCATGGGATTGGGTCGGTGAGCCATGGCCGGGTCGCAGTCCGACGGTCGGCTGTCGGATGTCAGGTTCCTGACCGTCGCCGAGGTGGCGACGGTCATGCGGGTGTCCAAGATGACGGTCTACCGTCTCGTGCACAGCGGTGAGCTGACCGCGGTGCGGGTCGGCCGGTCGTTCCGGGTGCCCGAGCACGCCGTGCACGAATACCTCCGGGGCGCGTTCCAGGAGACCGCCTGACCGGCCGCCGGCCAGGCCGTCGAGTGCGACGTAACGGGCATCGACGGGGTCGCGTTGGTCCTGCTGATACGCTCCCGCTACCCTGGACTCCGATCGTGACCGCACACCGGTGCGCCCTGCCCACCACGCTGGTCCGGTCCGTTGTCCGCAAGCGGTCACCGGCATCACCCGAGGTGGTGTCACCCGGTCCGCCCCGCACGTTGCATCGAAAGGCTGTCGTATGGGCTCGGTGGTCAAGAAGCGCCGCAAGCGCATGGCTAAGAAGAAGCACCGCAAGCTGCTGCGCAAGACCCGCGTCCAGCGTCGCCGTCTCGGCAAGTGACCGGGGCCGGGCTCCGGCCCGGCACCCGGCATCACTTGCCATCTGTCGACCCTCGGAGGCTCAGGTGATCAGGCCGTGGCTGTCCCGGCTCGGTCCTGCCTGCCGGGCAAGGCGCGCGACATGACCCCCGGAGGCACCCTCGGTGCTCCGGGGGTTGTCGTCGTGACCGGGGTCGGTCGCTACCTCGGCGCGCACGTCGCCGCCCGCCTCGCCGCCGACCCCCGCATCGAGCGCGTCATCGGGGTCGATGCGGCGGCTCCCGTCCCCGAGTTGGCCGACCTGCTCGACGGGGTCGAGCGGATCCGCCTCGACCTCGACTCGCTCGGCGGCCTGCTCGTCGACCTCGACGTCGACGCGGTGGTGCACCTGGCGCTGGTCAGCGCGCCCGACCCGCAGCACGGCGGTCGGGCGGCGATGAAGGAACAGAACGTCATCGGCACCATGCAGCTGCTCGCCGCCTGCCAGCGCGTGCCGAGGCTGCGCAAGTTGGTGGTCCGGTCCTCGACCGCCGCGTACGGGGTGTCGTTCCGTGACCCGGCCGTCTTCACCGAGGAGACCGAGCCACGCGAGGTGCCGCGCGGCGGATTCGGCCGGGACATCCTCGACATCGAGGGGTACGTCCGCGGCTTCCGTCGCCGCCGCCCCGACGTCACCGCGACCGTGCTGCGCTTCGCGCCGTTCATCGGCTCCACCGCCGACACCACGCTCACCCGCTACTTCTCCCAGCCGGTGGTGCCCACCGTCTTCGGCCGAGACCCGCGGCTCCAGTTCGTCCACTTCGACGACGCCCTGGAGGTCCTGCACCGAGCGATCGCCGAGGACCACCCGGGGACGTACAACGTCGCCGGGCCGGGGGTGCTTTCCCTGTCGCAGGCGATCCGACGGGCCGGTCGGGTGGCCGTGCCGGTGCTGGAGCCGGGGTTCTCCGGTGCCGCCGCGATCGCCCGGAGCCTGGGCTTCGGCCGGTACGGGCTGGACCAGGTCGACCTCTTCGTGCACGGTCGGGTGGTGGACACCACCCGGCTCGAACGGGAGTTCGGCTTCACACCCCGTTCGACGGCCGCCGCCTTCGACGACTTCCTCCACGCCCACCACGGCGGTGCGGTGGTGACCGCGGAGCAGCTCGCCGCGGCCGAGCAGTTGGTGCTGGCGGGCATCCGGCAGGTGCGGGCCGCCGTACGGGAGCGGTCGTGAGCGGGGCCGACGAGCGGGGTGAGGCCCGCTACGGCGTACCGCTGGCCGTGCCCGGTCCGGACGCGGAGCCGGCGCGGCGCAACGGACATCGGCGCACGGCGGTGACGCCGGAGACCGACGCCACTCCCGTGCCGCCCGCGCCGGTCGTGGCCGACCAGCCCGGAGACCCCTGGGACCGCAAGGTCGCCAGCGGCCTCGCCTTCCTGCGGCGACGGCTCGCCGGCGACTACGAGGTGGACGAGTTCGGCTTCGACCCGGAGTTGACCGAGGCGGTCTTCCACCCGCTGATCCGGCTGCTCTACCGGGACTGGTTCCGCACCGAGGTCAGCGGAGTGGAGCACGTGCCGGAGTCCGGGCCCGGCCTGGTGGTCGGCAACCACTCCGGCACGGTGGCGCTGGACGCGCTGGTCCTCGCCACCGCGCTGCACGACCGGCACCCCGCGCACCGCTACCTGCGGCTGCTCGGCGCCGACCTGGTCTTCCGGATGCCGATGGTTTCCGAGCTCGCCCGCAAGACCGGCGGGACGGTGGCCTGCAACCCGGATGCGGAGCGGCTGCTCGGCAACGGCGAGCTGGTCGGCGTCTTCCCGGAGGGGTTCAAGGGGGTCGGCAAGCTTTACTCCGACCGCTACAAGCTTCAGCGGTTCGGTCGGGGCGGCTTCGTGTCGGCGGCGCTGCGCACCGGCACGCCGATCGTGCCGGTGGCGATCGTCGGCGGCGAGGAGATCTACCCGATGCTCGCCGACATCAAGCCGCTCGCCCGGCTGCTCAAGCTGCCCTACTTTCCGATCACGCCGACCTTCCCCTGGCTGGGGCCGCTGGGCATGCTGCCGCTGCCGAGCAAATGGCTGATCGAGTTCTGCCCGCCGATTCCGACCGCGCACCTGCGCGACTCGGCGGACGACCCGCTGGTCGTGTTCAACCTCGCCGACCAGGTGCGCGAGACGATCCAGCAGACCCTGCACGAACTGCTCGAACGCCGTCCGGACCCGTTCGGCCCCTGACCATCAGCCAGCGCGGTGACGGCGGCGGTGCAGCGCCAGACCGGCGGTGACCGCGCCGGCGAGCAACCCGGCGGCGGCCGTCGACGGTACGGCGATCCGGACCGCCCGGCGTCCGGTGCGGAAGTCGCGGACGTCCCAGCCGAGCCGGCGGGCCTGCCGCAGCAGCGCCGGATCGGGGTTGACCGCCACCGGGCGACCCACGACGGAAAGCATCGGCAGGTCGTTGACGGAGTCGCTGTAGGCGGCGCAGCGGCGTAGGTCCAGCCCCTCGACCGCGGCAAGCTGGGCCACCGCCTCGGCCTTGGCCGGCCCGTGCATGAGATCGCCGACCAGCCGGCCGGTGTACGTCCCGTCAGCCACCTCGGCGACCGTGCCGATCGCTCCGGTCAGCCCGAGCCGGGCCGCGATCACCCGCCCGATCTCCACCGGGGCGGCGCTGACCAGCCACACCCGTTCACCCGCGTCCAGGTGCCGCTGCGCCAGCCCGCGGGTGCCGGCCCAGATCCGCGGGGCCATCAGCTCGTCGAAGATCTCTTCCGCCAGCCGCTCCACGTCCTCGACCCGCCAGCCGTTGATGAAGGCGAGCGCCGCCTCCTTGGCCTGCGACATGTCCCCGACGCGTTCGGTGGCGAACAGCCGGAACCGGGCCTGCTGCCAGGCGAAGCGGGCCAGGTCGCCGGTGGTGAAATATTTCCGGGCCGCCAGCCCCCGGGCGAACCAGTAGATCGATGCGCCCTGCATCATCGTGTTGTCCACGTCGAAGAAGGCGGCGGCGGTGGCGGAACCGGGCGTCGAGGCCGCCACGATCCGGGCCATGGCGACCTCCTCCCCTCGACAACCGCGTATCCCCCGTTGGCGAGCGTAGCCGGCGTCGGGTAACGGGCGGCTGCTCGCGACGAGGAGTGTGGGGTGCCCGGCGGGCGGTCAGCGCTCGTCGGGGCAGACGTCCGGGGTCGGGCCGAGGGAATCGCTGGCCGACGGTGCCGGCAGTCCGCAGGCGATGGCGGCGCGGATCCCGGCGGCGCGGCTGCTCGCGTCGTCTAGGAGGGCCAGCGACCGGTGGGCGCGATCCCGCTCGACGTGGTCGGCCCGGTGAAGCAGCCCGCGGACCGCCTGCTGTTGGCTGACGAGGAACGCGTCGATCGCGTTCAACCCAGCCGGATCGGAGCGCTGCGCGGCCACAGTGGCCAGCAGGCGTACGCCCTGTCGGGTGTCGGCGTCCATGTCGTCCAGGACGGCACTGAGCCTGGCCCGGTCGCCGCGCACCGTGGCCGCCTCGTCGAATCGGGTCCGAGCGAAGTCGAGGAAGAGCTGACCCCGGCTGAGATCCGAGCTGGCCAGGGCGAGCTGGGCCCGCTCGGTGGAGCGCTTCATGCCGTAGAGCGCGTCGCCGGGGAGCGCGTTTTCGCTGGCGGCGGAGATGCCGGAGAGCGCGACCGCTCCGGCGGCCACCCCGACCAGGATCGCGCCCCGGGCGCGGGCCCGCCGGCCGGTCACGGCCGGTAGCAGCGACCCGCGTACGCCGGCGCCCGCCGGGGCGGTGTCCGGTTTGGCCAGCGTGTCGGCGCTCTGCCGTTCGGCGGCGGCGACCAGCATCGCGCGCAGCCCGGTGCGGAAGTTCGCATCGACCTCGACGGCCGGCCGGTCGGCGACGAGCCGCTGACCCACCACGACGAGCGCGGCGAGTTCGTCATCGGCTCGGGAACGGACGTGGTGCCGCCGGCCGCCGTTGGCCTCGTCGAGGAGCTGCGCGAAGCGCTCGGCACGCCGACGGGAGAAGAGGTCACTGTCCACCGTAGGCACCCCCTCTCGCTGGTGACGGCCTCCTCGGCCGTCGTCGTCACCAGCGACCGGTGGCAGCGTGACGCGACGGTCGACCGAGACGGCCGACCATGCCCGCCGGACCGGGTGGCCCGGGGGACGCCGGGACAACCACTGGTCGCACCCGGAGAAACGGACCGCGCCGGTCGCCGGTTACGGGGCCGGGGGCGATGAATCACCAAGCGTGATCGCCGCCATCGGGGTCGGACGCAAGCGTCCGCCCGCCCCCGGCGTGTCACCGAGCGGCACCGGGGTCGGGCATGGGCTGGGGGTCAGGGTTGGAAACCGTCGGGCAGTAACCGGGCCAGGGCCCGGACCGCCCGGTACTGCAACGCCTTGATGGCGCCCTCGTTCTTGCCCATCGCGCGGGCCGTCTCGGCGACCGAGAAGCCCTGGAGAAAGCGGAGCACGATGCACTCCTGCTGCTCCGGGTTGAGCTGCTTGACTGCGCTGAGCAGCGCGACGTTGGTGATGTGCTCGACCACGGCCGCTTCCGGGCTGCCCTCCGGCCCCCGGTCCTCCCGGTCGGCGTCGAGCACGTCGCCGGTGGTGACCTCCAGCCGGTACCGTCCCGACTTGAAGTGATCGGCGACCAGGTTGCGGGCGATGGTGACCAGCCAGGCACCCAGGTCGCGCCCCTGCCAGGTGACGCTGCCGATTCGCTTGAGCGCCCGGAGGAAGGTGTCGGAGGTGAGGTCCTCGGCGAGCTGACGGTTGCCGACCCGGAAGTAGACGAACCGAAAGACCGTGTCGACGTACCGGTCGTAGAGCAGACCGAACGCCTCGGCCTCGCCGGCCTGCGCCCGCTCGACCAGCGTCCACACCTCCGTCGCCGGATCGGACGGATCGGGGCGGCTCGGGTAGCCGGTGGTCGGGGTCGCGGCGGCGGGCACCGCTGGCAGGATCGCGGTGTCGGCGGCCGGCACCACCGGGAGCACGGCGGTGTCGCCGGCGGGCACCGCCGGGAGCACGGCGGTGTCGCCGGCCGACGGGTCGATGGCCGTTGGACCGTCGCCGCCGCGCCGACCCTGCGCTGGCGCGGTCGGCCGGGACTGGGTGCCGAGCCGGCTGGTGGCCGGCTTCGCGTTGCTGCCGGGCACCACCGGTCGTGGCGGCGCCTCGTTGTGGTGCGTGCGGTTGCGGACTCGTCGGGCCCCCTCACCCCGCACCGCCGGGCCCCACGTGCCCTCGCCGGAGGCGCCGGACTCGACTCGTTCGTTGACCGGTGTTCGCTGGGTCGGGCCGGTCATGCCGGCCGGCCGGTCCGCGTAACCGAAGGTGGTCACCGCGCCTCCCCGATCCAGGCGGGGCACGACCGCACCGGCCGTCGTGGCGTCGCGGCGAGACCGCGTACGCCTCGGCCGGGCAGGGCCGTTCCGGGACGTGCCGGCGGGCGGCAGATCCCCTTGAGGTGCTGGTCCAATGCGCTCACAGGCATGGGGGCCTCCTCGGGCTGAGGGGTGTCGACTCACGGCAAATGGGGTGAGCCAACCCGAGTGATGATAGGGGCCAACGTCACCCGTAGGTGGCAAGTCCGTTACACAGAGCGGAAGTATTTCCCGCTGCGTCGCACCCGTGGCGGACCGGTTGTCCGTCGCGTGCGGTTGACTTTCGCGTTGGGCACCGGGTCTTGAGTGGAACTCCTGGTCGGAGCGAATTCCGTGGCTTTCGGCGTGTCGCGGGGGCGGGCCGTGGGCACCTACCGCGCCGTGCTCCGAGCCGCCTGCCCGCGCGTAACCTGACCGGACGGAGAGTGAGACATCCGAAGCACTATCAGGAGGCAGGTAACCGATGTCCAGTGACGCCCGGCTCACCCTGATCACCCGGCCCGGCTGTCACCTGTGCGAGGACGCGAAGGCGGCGCTCGACCGGGTGGTGGCGGTCACCGGCGACCGCTGGATCGAGAAGGACGTCACCGACGACATCGAGTTGGAGCGCGAGTACGGCGACCGGCTGCCGGTGGTGCTGTTGGACGGCAAGGAGCACGGTTACTGGCGGGTCGAGGAGGACCGGCTGCTGCGGGACCTGACCACCCCGCAGCTCTGACCCGCCCCTATCGTGCAGGGATGACCTCTGCTCGCCGCCACCTGGTGTGGGACTGGAACGGCACCCTTCTCGACGACCTCGACCTGGTGGTGCGGGCCACCAACATCGCCTTCGCCAGCGCCGGCGGCCCGGCGGTCACCGCCGACGAGCATCGGATGCGGTTCCGCCGGCCGATCGTCGACTACTACGCCGAGATGATCGGCCGGGCGATCGACGAGGAGGCGTTCGGTCGGCTCGACCGAATCTTCCACGACGCGTACCGGGCCGGGCTGACCGACTGCGCGTTGGCCGCCGACGCGACCGCGGCGATCGCCGCCTGGCCGGGCAGCCAGTCGCTGCTGTCCATGTGGTTCCACGACGAGCTGGTGCCGACGGTGCGGACGTACGGGCTGACCCCGCACTTCACCCGGGTGGACGGGCTGCGGGCCGAGGTGGGCGGCGGACACAAGGCCGAGTGGCTGGAGAAGCACCTGGCCGAGCTGGGGCTCGCCGGCCGCGAGGTGATGCTGATCGGCGACTCGCTCGACGATGCCGACGCCGCGCTCTCGGTCGGCGCCCGCTGCGTCCTCTACGCCGGCGGCCTCTCCGACCCGGCCCGCCTCCGCGCCTCCCACCACCCAGTCGCCGACACCCTCACCGAAGCGGTCACCCTGGCCCGCACCCTCCCCTGACCGCTCCGCCCCCACCCTCACCTAGGCGCGGAGGTGGGTTAGGACGGCTAGGACTCGGCGGTGGTGGGTTGTGGCGTCCGGGGGGAGGTCGAGCTTGGTGAAGATGTTGCGGACGTGCTTCTCGACGGCGCCGTCGCTGATCACGAGCGCTCGCGCGATGGCGGTGTTGGAGCGGCCCTCGGCCATCAGGGCCAGCACCTCCCGCTCCCGCGGGGTCAGCGCGGTCAGCGGGTCGTCACGTCGGCGTCGGACCAGCAACTGGCCGATCACCTCCGGGTCGAGCACCGTCCCGCCGGCGGCCACCCGGTTCAGCGCGTCCAGGAACTCGTCGATCGCGGCCACCCGGTCCTTCAGCAGGTAGCCGATCCCGCCGCCGGCCCCGCCGGTGGTGGCGAGCAGGTCGTCCGCATACGACACCTCGACATACTGGGAGAGCACCAGGACCGGCGTACGGGGCACCCGTCGACGGGCCTCCACGGCGGCGCGGAGCCCCTCGTCGGTGTGCGAGGGCGGCATCCGTACGTCCACCACCGAGACGTCCGGCCGGTGCGTCACCACCGCCTCGACCAGGGCGTCCCCATCTCCGACGGCGGCCACCACCTCGTGTCCCGACTCGGTCAGCAGCCGGATCAGCCCCTCCCGGAGCAGTACGGCATCGTCCGCGACAATCACCCGCATGGGTCCGGTGTCTACCACGTCCTCGGTCATCGGCCTGCCCCTCAGCGGGGAAGTTCGACGCGGATCACGGTGGGGCCGCCGGTCGGGCTGGTGACGTCGAGCACTCCGCCGACCGCCCGGACCCGGTCGGCGATCCCGCTCAGCCCGTGCCCCTTGGCCAGGTGGGCGCCGCCCACCCCGTCGTCCGCCACGCTGATCTCCAGCCGGCCCACCCGGCGGGTCACCTCCACGCGGCAGGCGGCGGCCCGGCTGTGCTTGGAGACGTTGGTCAGCGCCTCGGCCACCACGAAGTACGCGGTGGTCTCCACCGCCGGGTCGAGCCGTCCCTCGGGCGTACCCAGGTCGTCGTCGACCACGAGTTCGGTGGGGACGAGGGCACGGGCGGCGAGGGCGGCCAGGGCGCTCGGCAGGCCCCGGTCGACCAGGATCGGCGGGGCGATTCCCCGGGACAGGGCGCGCAGCTCGTCGAGGGTTTCCCGGGTCTGGGTGACCGCCTCGTCGAGGGTCTGCCGGGCCGCCTCGGGGTCGGCGGCCATCTGCTGGCGGGCCCGGCTGAGGTCCATGGCGAGGCGGACCAGGCGCTGCTGCGGGCCGTCGTGGATGTCCCGCTCCAGCCGGCGCAGCGCGGACGCCTCGGCGGAGGCGGCGGCCCGCTTCTGGTCCTCGAGCGTGCTGATCCGGTTGCGCATCTCGGCCACCCCGGTCAGCAGGGAGCGGGCCAGGCTGGCCTGGAGCCGGGCGCAGCCCCGGGCCACCAGCGGCAGGGTGAGCAGGAAGAACAGGCCGATTGCGGTGTTCAGGGCCACCCGTGCCCCCGCGCCGTCGCCCATGCCGAGGAGCTGGCTCAGGTCCTGGTTGTCCGGACCACGCGGGATGGCCCAGTCGTACGCGGCGTAGGGGGTGCCGACGATGGCCACCACCCACCAGACCAGCAGCACCACGAAGGCGGGCAGCGACACCAACAGCTTGATGAAGGCGTGCAGCAGGTCGAGCCAGGACTGGGCGTCGCGCAGCGGCGTGAGGATTCGCCGCCAGAGGCCCGACCCGGGCTCGGCCGCCAGATAGATGGGGCGGACCCGGGGTTGGTGGAGCACCCCGGGCAGCCGGAACCGTTCGAGATCGGCCAGTCCGCGGGCCGCGTACAGGGTGCCGGCAAGGACCGGGAGGCCGAGCGTGGTGACCAGCAGCCCGGCGGTGAGTGAGACTCCCGCCACCGACAGCGTGAAGCCGGCCAGCGCTAGGGGCAGACCGGTCAGCACGTAGCCGGAGTCGCGCAGGAGCTGCTGGAGGAGCCCTCGGGGGGTGGTGGTGGGGGCTGGGGCATTGGTCAGGGATGCGGCGGTCATGTTTCGAGGCTATGGGTCGGAGCCCGCCGTACCCATCCCGTGCACCGGCCTCTCCGGGGTGGGGTTCTCCCTACCGAGCGTGAGAGTCGCCACGTCGGGCGGTGACATGGCGTTACTGGGCGCGCGCGATTGGTCAGAGAAGTCGGGATTGAGCAATAATCACCGAGCGGCGCCGACGGTGCGCGGTTATCGATCTTGTGAAGTGGAGGGGCAGGTGGAGGCGCGGCGCCGGCCAGCAAGATCGCGATTTGTGCACCTGTTCACAAGCGCCTACTCTGTAGTTCCGACGCGCCCTGCTAGCACAGCCGGCAACCTCGGTCGCCAGCGGGAGTCCCGAAACGACCGGCCACCGACGCTGGTCGAGGATCGCACCGCACGGAGTCTCATGAGTCAGCACCGTCACCCTGGCGCGCCCGGTCGCGCCGGTGCCGTACCGGCGCTCCCGGACCTGCCCGAGGCGACCGTCGCGCGGCTTCCGGAATACCTCCGTGCCCTGCACGCCCTCGCCGACGCCGGCGACGAGACGGTCTCCAGCGAGGGGCTGGCCAACGCCGCCGGGGTCAACTCGGCGAAGCTTCGCAAGGACCTCTCCCACCTCGGCTCCTACGGGACCAGAGGGGTCGGCTACGACGTCGCCCTGCTGATCGACCAGATCGAGTCGGTGCTCGGGCTCACCCAGTGCCGGTCGGTCGCCCTGGTCGGCGTGGGTAATCTCGGTCACGCTCTGGCCGGCTACGACGGCTTCGCCAGCCGCGGCTTCCGGATCGCCGCCCTCTTCGATGCCGATCCCGTCCGCATCGGCGAGGAGATCAACGGGCTGCTCGTCCGGCACATCGACGAGCTACCCCGGGTGGCCGCCGACGAGTTGATCTCGATAGGGGTCATCGCCACCCCGGCGCCGGCCGCCCAGTCGGTGGCCGACCAGCTCGTCGCCGTCGGCGTGACGAGCATCCTCAACTTCGCTCCGTGCGTACTCTCGGTGCCGGAGGGGGTCGACGTGCGCAAGGTCGACCTCGCGATCGAGCTGCAGATCCTCTCCTTCCACGAGCACCGCAAGGCCTCATTGACCGCCCTGCCCGCCACCGGCGGATCCGCACTCACCGCACTGCCGGGCGGGCTCACGGCCACCGACACCCAGGAGGCGATCGGCACGTGAAACTGCTCGCCGTCGGCGCGTCGTACCGCACCGCTCCGGTCGCCACACTGGAGCGGCTGGCCGTTCCGCCCGCCGACCTCACCCGCACCCTGGACCGGCTGGTCGCCCAGTCGTACGTCGCCGAAGCCGTGCTCGTCTCCACCTGTAACCGGGTGGAGGTGTACGCGGCCGTCTCCGGTTTCCACGGCGGCCTCGGCGACATCTGCGCGGTCCTGGCCGAGCAGGCCGGCTGCCCGCCCGCGGCGCTCGCCAACCACCTGTACGTGCACTATGACGCCGCCGCCGTCAACCACGTCTTCCGGGTCGCCGCCGGGCTGGACTCGATGGTGGTTGGCGAGGCCCAGATCCTCGGCCAGCTCCGGGACGCGTACCACGGTGCCAGCGGTGCCGACTCGGCGGGCCGGCTGCTGCACGAGCTGATGCAGCAGGCGCTGCGGGTGGGCAAACGCGCGCACGCCGAGACCAACATCGACCGGGCCGGTCAGAGCGTGGTCACCGCCGCGCTCGACCTGGCCGCCGACCTGCTCGACGGCGAGCTGGCCGGCCGGCCCGCCATGGTGGTGGGCGCCGGCGCGATGGGCGCGCTCGGTCTGGCCACCCTCTCCCGGCTGGGGGCCGGGCCGCTGACCGTTACCAACCGCAGCGCCGACCGGGCCGTCCGGCTGGCCGAATCGTACGGTGCGAATGCCGTGCCGATGGCCGAACTGGTCGATGCGCTCTCCACAGTGGACATCGTAGTGGCCGCCACCGCGGCCACGGAACCGGTCCTCACCCGCGACGTGGTGACCCGGGCGCTGGCTCGGCGCGACGCCGGCCGGGGCCGACTGGTCCTGCTCGACCTGGCCGTTCCGCGCGACGTCGAAGCGGGGGTCGCCGAGCTGCCCGGCGTCGAGGTGATCGACATCGACCGGATGGCCGCGATCCTCGCCGACGG
The DNA here is from genome assembly GCF_040636055.1 of Micromonospora sp. NPDC006766. Taxonomy (NCBI): domain Bacteria; kingdom Bacillati; phylum Actinomycetota; class Actinomycetes; order Micromonosporales; family Micromonosporaceae; genus Micromonospora; species Micromonospora sp. NPDC006766. Next base: position 11,734 of record NZ_JBEYIX010000029.1, read on the forward strand.
CGCCGCCGCCGCCGATGCGGCCGAGGTGACCCGGATCGTCGCCGACGAGGTCGAGGCGTTCCTCAGCTGGCTGCGCGGTGCCGACGTGGCACCCACCGTGGCCGCCCTGCGCGGGCGCGCCGACGACGTGGTCGCGGCCGAGCTGCGTCGGTTGGCCCAGCGCCGTCCCGACCTCACCGACGACCAGCGCGCCGAGGTCGCCCGCACCGTGCACCGGGTCGTGCAGCGGCTGCTGCACCAGCCGACCGTACGGGTCCGCCAGCTCGCCGCCGAGCCCGGTGGCGACCAGTACGCGGCGCTGCTGCGCGAGCTGTTCGACCTGCAGGTGCCGCAGACCTCTCCGGTCGACACCGTGCCCGACGTGGTGGAACCAGAGATCACATTGCTGGCTGACACCGCCCCACCCACCGGAGGTGCCCGATGACCGCCCCCCTGCGCCTTGGCACGCGGGGCAGCGCCCTGGCGATGGCCCAGTCGGGCCACGTCGCCGAGGCCCTCACCAAGGCAACCGGCCGCGAGGTCGAGCTGGTCGAGGTGCTGACCGCCGGGGACCAGTCCTCGGCCCCGGTGCACCGGCTCGGCGTCGGCGTCTTCGTCTCCGCGCTGCGGGACGCGCTGACCGCCGGCACCATCGACTTCGCCGTCCACTCGTACAAGGACCTGCCCACGGCGGACGCCCCCGGCCTGCACATCGCCGCGGTGCCGCCCCGGCAGGACCCGCGCGACGCGCTGGTCGCCCGGGACGGCCGTACGCTCGCCGAGCTGCCGCCCGGCGCCCGGGTCGGCACCGGCGCGCTGCGCCGCATCGCCCAACTGCACGCGCTCGGGATGCAGCTGGAGGTCACCCCGATCCGGGGCAACGTGGACACCCGCCTCGGCCGGGTGCTCGGCCCGGACGCCGACCTCGACGCCGTCGTCCTGGCCCGGGCCGGGCTCGCCCGCCTCGGCCGGACCGACCTGATCACCGAGACGCTCGATCCGATGCTGATGCTGCCCGCGCCCGCGCAGGGCGCGCTGGCCGTGGAGTGCCGGATCGACGACCAGGACATGGTCGAGCTGCTCGCGGTGCTCGACCACGCACCGTCCCGCGCCGCGGTCGTCGCGGAGCGGGCGCTGTTGGCCACCCTGGAGGCCGGGTGCAGCGCGCCCGTCGCCGCCTACGGTGAACTCGCCGAGGGTGATGCCGGCGAGGAGATCTACCTGCGCGGTGCGGTGGTCAGCCCGGACGGTACTCGTGACCTCCGGTTGTCCCGTACCGGAACGCCCGCCGACGCGGCGGAGATCGGCAAGGCACTCGCCGCCGAACTCCTCGAACTCGGCGCCGACTCGATCCTCGGCCAAGAAGGACACGCCGGCCCGGGGACCCAGCAATTTGGGAGCACAGAATGACCCGCACCCGTAAGCCCGTAGGCCGTATCGCGTTTGTCGGGGCCGGTCCCGGCGACCCGGGCCTGCTGACCCGCCGGGCGCACGACGCCCTGGTCGACGCCGACCAGGTGGTGTACGACCGGGGAATCCCCGAGTCGCTGCTCGAGCACATCCGAGCCAAGGCCAAGTCCGACGCCCAGTTCAGCCCGGCCGAGGGCGTGCCGGGGGACGTGGCGAAGGTGCTGATCTCCGCGGCCCGCTCCGGGCAGAACGCGGTGCACCTGGTCGCCGGTGACCCGTTCGGCCACGACTCGGTGGTCCGGGAGGTGCAGGCGGTGGCGCGTACCGCCGCGCGTTTCGAGGTGGTTCCGGGCGTCGGCCAGGCCGAGGGGGTGGCCACCTACGCGGGCGTGCCGCTGCCGGGAATGCGGACCGCCGCCGACGTCGAGGACGTCACGGCGCTGGACTTCGACGCGCTGGCCGCGGCCGTCGGTCGGGGCTCCCTGGCCCTCGCCGTGGACGCCGGCGACCTGGCCGCGATCCGGGACGGCCTGCTGGCCGCCGGGGTGGACGGCACCACCGGCGTCGGGGTGACCGGCGACGGCACCGGCGAGACGCAGTACACCACCACGTCGACCGTGGACTCCTTCGTCGCGGCAGCGCTCGGTTTCACCGGCCGGGTCGTGCTCACCATCGGTGCGGGCGTCCCCGAACGCGACAAGTTGAGCTGGTGGGAGAACCGGCCGCTGTACGGCTGGAAGGTGCTCGTACCCCGGACCAAGGAGCAGGCCGGTGCGATGAGCGCCCGACTGCGGGCGTACGGGGCGATCCCGTGCGAGGTGCCGACCATCGCGGTGGAGCCGCCGCGTACCCCCGCTCAGATGGAGCGGGCGATCAAGGGTCTGGTCGACGGCCGGTACGCCTGGGTGATCTTCACCTCGGTGAACGCGGTGCGGGCCGTCTGGGAGAAGTTCGCCGAGCACGGCCTGGACGCCCGTCACTTCGGCGGTGTCAAGATCGCCTGCATCGGCGAGGCCACCGCGGACGCGGTCCGGGCGTTCGGCATCCAGCCGGAGCTGGTGCCCTCGGGCGAGCAGACCTCGGAGGGCCTGCTGGCCGAGTTCTCGCCGCACGACGAGATCCTCGACCCGGTCGGCCGGGTGCTGCTGCCGCGTGCCGACATCGCCACCGAGACCCTGGCCGCCGGGCTCACCGAACGGGGCTGGGAGGTCGACGACGTGACCGCGTACCGGACCGTCCGGGCCGCCCCGCCGCCGGCCGAGATCCGGGATGCGATCAAGTCGGGCGGCTTCGACGCCGTGCTCTTCACGTCTTCCTCGACTGTGCGCAACCTTGTCGGTATCGCCGGAAAGCCGCACGCGCGTACCGTTGTTGCTGTCATCGGGCCCAAGACGGCGGAGACGGCGACGGAGTTCGGCCTGCGGGTCGACGTGCAGCCGGGCCACGCCTCGGTGCCCGACCTGGTGGAGGCGCTCGCCGCCTACGCCGTCGAGCTGCGCGAGAAGCTGGCCGCCATGCCGGCCAAGCAGCGCCGCGGCTCGAAGGTGCAGGGGCCGACCGCCCTGAGGTTCCGCTGACAGGAGGCTCCCGTGGCATACCCCGAGATCCGGCCCCGCCGGCTGCGTCGTAACGCGGCCGTGCGGCGGCTGGTCTCCGAGACTCGCGTCGACCCGGCCGAGCTGGTCCTGCCGATGTTCGTCAAGGAAGGGTTGACCGAGCCGCGGGCCGTCGCGTCGCTCCCGGGAGTGTTCCAGCACTCCCGGGACTCGCTACGCAAGGCTGCCGTCGAGGCGGTCCAGGCCGGGGTGGGCGGGCTCATGCTCTTCGGCGTGCCCGCGTCGCGGGACGAGTCCGGGTCCGGCGGCCTCGACCCGGACGGCATCCTCAACGTGGCGATCCGGGACATCATTGCCGAGGTGGGCGACGCCACTGTGGTGATGAGCGACCTCTGCCTGGACGAGTTCACCTCGCACGGGCACTGCGGGCTGCTCACCCCGGACGGCACGGTGGACAACGACGCCACGCTGGAGGCCTACGCCCGGATGGCGGTCGCCCAGGCCGACGCCGGGGTCGGCATGGTCGGGCCGTCCGGGATGATGGACGGCCAGGTCGGCGTGGTCCGCCGGGCGCTGGACGCCGCCGGCCACCAGGATGTGGCGGTGCTCGCGTACGCGGTCAAGTACGCCTCCGCCTTCTACGGCCCGTTCCGGGACGCCGTTGAGTCAGCCCTCGACGGCGACCGCCGCACCTACCAGCAGGACCCGGCGAACCTGCGGGAGTCGCTGCGCGAGGTCGAGCTGGACGTCGCCGAGGGCGCCGACCTGGTGATGGTCAAGCCGGCGTTGCCGTACCTCGATGTGGTGTCGGCGGTCCGGGCCGCGGTGGACGTTCCGGTCGCCGCATACCAGGTCTCCGGCGAGTACGCGATGGTCGAGGCGGCCGCCGCGAACGGCTGGGTCGACCGGGAGCGGATCATGCTGGAGACGCTCACCTCGATCCGTCGGGCCGGGGCGCAGATCATCCTCACCTACTGGGCGGTCGAGGCCGCCCAACTGCTCCGCCAGCGCTATTGAGCTGTCCGCTGCGTGCCGGGTGCCGCGCGGAAAGCCGCAGCCCCGGCGGCGGACGTGGCCGGCAGCGCATCGGGATCCTTCGCTGGTCGCCACCTGGCACCGGTCCAGGCCACCGCAGACCGTCACCCTGCGTGCCTGAATCGGCGTCCCCAACCCACCGCGCCGCTCGCTTTGCTCTGCAGCCATCCACGCAGCAGTAAACCCTCCGTGTCTGACGCGTATGTGGCTGCAGAGCAAAGTCTGGAGAGGGCTTATTGGGCGCCGACGCGGCAGGCGAGTATCTGCCCGATTTGAGGCTTACAGGAAGGCGATCGAGCGGGCTGGTGATCGGCCGTAATGCTGTTGGCGTTACCCAACGTTACCTTTACGGTGAGTAATCAATTCCGTGCCGGTGCCCCGGTTTGGTGAGCCCGCCGGCCCACTGACGCGGCCGGAAGTTGTCCACAAGGTGCTCGGTTTTCCACAGCCGAGCCGGCCGGGGTTGCCACGGTGCGGCCTGCGGGTAGAGCGTGGCGGGGTGACCGATGCTGCCACTCCCGAACGTCCCGGCCGGCCCGAAGAAGCCGTGGAACCGCCCACGGTGCTCACCGAGCCCTTCGACGTTCCCTGGCCCGCTGCCGGGATCGTCCGGGCGATCCGCCGTCGTGCCGATGCCAGCCAGCGTGAGCTGGCCCAGTTCGCCCGGGTGCACCCGACCACTATCGGCCGGATCGAGGCGGGCACGCTGACCCCGAGCCTCGCCATGCTGCACCGGATCATCAGCGTGGCGGGTTTCCGCCTCGCCGTGGTGGATGAGTCGGGCCGGGTACTCAAGCCGATGCGCGACCGCAGCGACCTGCGCGACGGGGCGGAACGCCGCTACCCGTCCCATCTCGACGTCATCACCGACCCGGAGCCAGGGGAGTGGTGGGCCGACCGGTATGGCCTGGCCCGGCCACCGGAGACGTTCTACCGCGACCGGGCGGTCCGCGACGCCCTGCGGCGGCGCAGCCAGTGGGAGGTGCGGGTGGCCAAGTACCGGAGTGTCCCGCCTCCGCCCGATCTGGCCCGTCGTGGATACCGACCTTGAGCGATCCGGCGGTCTGCGTCAGCGTGGCGGATCGAGGTGGTGGACCAACTCGGCGACGTCGACGCCGTATTCGCACCACTCACGGTCGGGACGGTAGCCCAGCTCCGCGTTGACCTTGAGCATGGCCTCGTTGGCCTGCGCGTTCCAGGTCTGCACCTCGACCAGCTCCGGCTCGGCCGAGCGCAGCTCCAGCAGCATCCGGGCCTTGATGGCCCGGTCGATGCCGTAGCCGCGGTGGTCGCGGACCACGATGGTGTCGTACTGGTCGGCCCGGGTCGGGTGCTGCGCCGGCACCACCACCTCGGTCAACCCGGCCACCTCGCCGGTCTGCTCGTGCAGGGCCAGCACGATGTACGGCTTCATCCCCCGCCGGTGCAGGGTGGTGAGGCTGTCCCGCAGCCGCTCCGGGTCGTACGAGCTGGGCCGCAGCTCGCCGTCATCGACGTCGCGTACCTCGGCCTTGGCCCGCGCGTACGCCTCGATCAGCTCGTCCGGTGGGCCGCCCGGGCAGAACTCCAGGTGGTATCCGGCGCTCACACCGGTGGCCATCTCGGCCAGCGCCGGCCAGTCCACCGCGTTCAGGTCGAGCACGCTGCGGGTCTCGACGTATTCGCGGGTGAAGCCGAGCGATTCGTAGAACGCCACGGCCGGGGTGTCGCCGACCACTTCCACGCCGATCGACTGGAAGCCCTCGTCCCAGACCCGACGGGCGGCCACCCGGACCAGCTCGCGGCCGAGGCCGGTGCGCCGGGCCGCCGGGTGCACCAGCACCTCCAGCACCCCGATCCCGCCTAGGAGCAGCACGTTGACGTGCCCCAGGATCACGCCCGGGATGCCGTCCCCGGCCGGCTGGGCCTGGGCGATCCAGGAGATCCGCCGCTCGCCGGGCATCACCTCGGAGAGGTATTCCCGCAGCGAGCTCTCCCGCCAGGGCGGATCCTGCGGCAGGTCGGCCGCCAGGACCGCGTTCAGCGTGTCCAGCAGCGACGCGATCTCGGCGGACGACGCGTTCCGCGGGTCCCACTCGCGCACCATCACCTGTCTAGCTTGCCGCCAACGGCTGCCCGGGGGAAGGGTTCGGTGCTCGAATGTATGCGTCCGGTCACGTCACGTACGGCTCAGTCGCCCGTATTCGTCCGCCTTGTCGAAGACGGCCTGGGCGTACCGGCGCACGTCGTTGTAGGAGAGGATGGCACCCCACCAGTCACCCGGAACGGTCAGGTTCCGGCCACCCTTGCAGAGGTAGCGGCCGGCAGCCAGGGCCGCGTCGTTGATGTTGTGGGGGTCCTTGATCCCGTCGTTGTCGGCGTCCGCGCCGATTTCCTGCCACGTGCTCGGGATGAACTGCATCGGCCCGATCGCCCGGTCGTAGACGGTGTCGCCGTCGAGCCGGCCCTGGTCGGTGTCGCGGATCAGGCCGCGGCCGTCTCGCCCGTCGAGCGGGTCACCGCGGATCTCGGGTGCGGCGACACCGTCCGGACGCAGGGTGGCACCGTTCGCGGAACCATGCCGGGACTCGACGTAGCCGATCGCGGCGAGCGTGGTCCAGCTGAGCCGGCAGCCCGGCTGCGTTTCGTTGAGCACCAGCTCGGCGTAGCCGTACGCCTGTAGGGCGACCAGCGGAATGCCGGTCTTCCCGCTGATGCCCTGCGCCCACCCGGCCAGCGCGTCGGCCGGGCGACCGGTCGGCACCGGCACCACCGGCCCGGTCGGTTGCCCGGCGTCCGGCGGTGGCGTCCCGGTCGGCGGGTCGGTCGGCAGCCCGGTGGGGGCGTCGGTCGACCCGGGCAGCGCGCCGCCCTCGGGCACGCCGTGGGCCGGCCCGGTCACGGTGGCGTCGACGGCCACCGGCCGCGCCCCGCCGCCGACGGCAGCCGGCACCAGCAGCGCGCCGGCCGCCACGGTGACCGCGACCAGGGCCAGCAGGAAGAGGCCACCGAGGGTGGTTCGCCCGGCCGGACGGCGGGACCAGCCCCGGATGGCCCGGGCCGCGGCGACGGCGAGTTGCCGGGGTGGTGGAATCCGGACCGCGTGCGCGAAGGGCATCCGCCGCCGTCGACCGTCCGCCGAGCCGCTCGCGTCCGGCTCCGAAGTGGTCGGTGCCGGGGCCACAGTGGTCGTGCCGCCGGCCGTGGTGGGCTCGGGGGCCGGTCGGGACCGGGGGACCAGCGGCGGCCCGCCACCGCTGTCAGGTGGCACGGCCGGTCGTAGGGGCCGAACCGTCAATCGTTCTTTGCCGTCCACCACCCGTCGAGTATTACCCACACCTGCCGTCGCGTCCGGCCCGGCCGTACCCTGGTGGCATGCCCCGGTACGAGTTTCGCTGCCGCGCCTGCGGAGACACCTTCGAGGTCAACCGGCCGATGGCCGAGGCCGGCCAGCCGGCGTCCTGCCCGCAGGGCCACACCGACACCGTGAAACTGCTCTCCACCGTCGCGGTCACCGGTCGGGGTGGCGCCGGTCGGGCCGGCGGGGCGACCGCCCCGACCGGAGGCGGCTGCTGCGGCGGTGCCTGCGGCTGCTGACGCCGCCGGCGATTCCCCTTCCCGGTCGTCCGTCCTTGCCGCAGGTGTCATCCTTTGGCACCTTGAGTCGGAATCCGCCCGGCCGTTCTCACGATGCGTGACGGCGTGACCATAGGGCAGCATAAAGCCGACGTCAGGGTGGGAGGTTCCACGCATGTCGCCACGGATTCACCTCCCGAGTGGCTGGGTGACCTTCGTCTTCACCGACATCGAGGGCTCCACGCGGCTGGCCCAGCTACTCGGTCCGGGTTACCGCCCGGTGCTGCGGGAGCACCGCCGGCTGCTGCGTGGCACGCTGGCCGGCACCGACGGGGCGGAGCTGCTGACCGAGGGCGACTCGTTCTTCCTCGCCTTTCCCGACGCGGCCACGGCGCTCGCCGCCTGTCTGACCGCTCAACGCGCACTGGTCAGCCACGACTGGCCCACACCCGAGGCCAGGCCCCGGGTTCGGATGGGCCTGCACACCGGATACGCCGAACCCCGCGACGGCGAGTACGCCAGCCCTGAGGTGCATCGGGCGGCCCGGGTGGCCGCCGCCGCCCACGGTGGACAGGTCCTGTGCTCGGCCGCGACCGCCCGGCACGCCGATTCGCTGCCGGACGGAGCGTCCCTGCTGGACCTCGGGCTGCACCGGTTGCGCGGCTTCGACGACCGGGAACGGTTGTTCCAGGTGGTGGCACCCGGCCTGGAGCGGCGTTTCCCGCGACCGCGCACCGCCGACGTGGTGGCGCACAACCTGCCCACCCAGGCCACCTCGTTCGTCGGGCGCGAGGCGGAACGGGCCGAGCTGAGACGGCTGATCGAGACGTACCGGCTGGTGACGGTGCTGGGCGCGGGCGGCGCGGGCAAGACGCGGCTGGCGGTCGAGCTGGCCACCGGGACCGTCGAGGCGTACCCGGACGGGGTGTGGTTCGTCGACATCGCCGCAGTGACCGACCCGGGCCTGGTCGCCTTCGAGATCGCCGCGGTGCTCGGGCTCCGCCCGGAGCCCGGCCGGCCGATGACGGACACCCTGGTCGAGTACGCGGCCGCCCGGCGCATGCTGATCGTGCTGGACACCTGCGACGCCCAGCCGGCCGCCTCGGCCGAGGCGATCTCCCAACTGCTGGCCGGGGCCCGGGACGTTCGGGTGATCGCCACCAGCCGGGAGTCGTTCGGCCTGCCCGGCGAGGTGGTGTGGCGGATCCCGCCGCTCTCGGACGATCCGCGCCCGGACGGCGGGCAGAGCGACGCGGTCACGCTGCTGCTGGAGCGGACCGCGGCGGCCCGGGGTGGTCGGTTTCCGGAGCCGGCCGAGCAGGCCGACCTGCGTCGGGTGGTCCGCCGGCTGGACGGGTTGCCGCTGGCCATCGAGTTGGCCGCGGCCCGGCTGCGGGTGCTCTCGGCCGGGCAGCTCGCCGAGCGGCTCGACGACATGCTCGGCACGTTGGACGCCGGGCGGGCGGAGCCGGCGCCGTCCACGGCGGCGCACCGGTCGGCACACGAGCGGCACCTGACCATGCAGGCCACGGTCACCTGGTCGTACCGGACGCTGGAGACGCGCCCGGCCCGGCTGCTGCGCTGGCTCGCGGTCTTCGCCGGGCCGGTGGACCTGCCGACGGTGCAGTGGTTGCTCGACGACGACCCGCTCGACCTGCTCTCCGTGCTGGTGGACAAGTCGATGGTGCTGGCCGAGCCGCGCGCCTCGGGCAGCACCTACCGGATGCTCGACCCGATCCGGGCGTACGCGGCTCGCCGGCTGATCGAGGCGGGCGAGGAGCGGGCCGCCCGGGACCGGCACGTCGCCTGGTCCCGGCACGCTCTGGACCGCGCGCATCTGGGCCCGGACGGCGACCCGATCACCGTGTCCCTGTACGCGCTCGACCCGCTCGCCGGGGAGCTGCGGGCCGCCCTGCGTTGGTGCGCCAGCGGCGGCAGCGCCCGGTCGGGGCTGCGGCTGGCCGGCGGGCTGGACCAGTGGTGGCGGGAGCGGGGGCTGGCCCGGGAGGGGCGGCTCTGGCTGTTCCGGCTGTACGGCCGGATCGCCGAGACCGGCGAGACGATCCCGGAGGCCGAGCTGGCGGCGGCGTACCACATGCACTCGTTGCACGCCGGCGCGGACGGCGAGGTCGCCGAGGAGCTGCGCTACTCGCAGCGGGCCGAGGCGGCCGCCCGGCAGGCCGGCGACCGGGGCCTGCTCGCCCGGGTGCTGGCCGGCCGGGCCGCGCCACTTATCGATATGGGGCAGTTCGCCGAGGCGGAACGGGTCTGCCGGGAGGTGATCGAGTGGGCGTACGCGCAGGACGTGGTCTCCGACGCGTTGCGCGCCATCTACAACCTGGCCGAGCTGCTCTGGCGCCGGGGCGCACTGGACGAGGCGACCGAGTTGCTTGGTGCGGCCCGCCCGGTCGAGGAGGCCCGCCCGGTCGAGCGGGGCCGCCGCTCGGTGGACATGTTGCTCGGCATGGTGGCGCTGGCCCGGGGCGACCTGGCGGCCGCGCACGAGCACCTGCTGGTGGCGCTGCGTTCCCGGATGAACCACGGCTATCTGGGGCGGGCCTGCGACACGTTGAACGCGATCGCGGTGCGCTGCGCGCTCGACGGGGACGGGGTGAACGCGGCCCGACTGTTCGGCGCGGCCCAGGCCACCCGGGCGGACCTGCGGGCCACTCCCGGCATCTACGGCCCGTACTGGCAGGAGCGGCAGGCGGAGCTGCGCCGCGAGCTCGGCGACGTGGCGTTCGGCGCCGCCTACGGCGAGGGCGGCGAGCTGGCCCTGGAGGAGGCGGCGGCGCTGGCCCTCGGTGTCGAGCATCCGGACCAGGCCGCCGACTCCCCGCGCTTACCCCTTCTTACCCGTCAGCGCACGAAGCGCGCCGGGCTGGCCGGGCCCTCGTTCCAGACCCGGTCGAGGGCGGTCACGTAATAGGTGTACGCCGTGCCGGCCGCCGTGTCGGCGTCCACCCAGGACTGCACGTCGCCGGCCGTGCCGCGCACGGTGCCGACCAGGTGGGACGCGTCGGCGAAACCGCATGCGTCGATGTGCGCCTTGCCGTCGAACCGGTAGATCGCGTACGCGGTGGCGGTGCCGAACGGTCCCTTGCCGTCGGCCGGCTGCCGCCAGCGCAGGTGCACCCCGTCGGCCTTCCGGTCGACTCCGACGATCACGGGGTGCTGCAGCGGTCTGGCCGGGAGTTGGGCCATGGTCGGCACCAGCGCTGGGCGGGAGTAGTGCTCGGCGGAGTAGCTGTCGGTGGCGCCGAGTCGGTTGGCCCGCACCTGTACGGCCGAGAAGTGCACGTTGCCGAGCACCTCCGGGTACGAGCGGTTGAGCGTCAGGTGGTCCGACAGCTCGTTCGGGTTCATCCAGAACGATCCGTACGCCGGGTCGCCGCTCTTGTAGTCGGCTTGCCCGATGTAGAGCTGAACCCTGGTGCCGCGTACCTGCTCGGCCCACCAGGGCACCAGCCGGGCGTAGTCGGCCGCCGGGTACTGGCCGATGTACCAGTAGAGTTGCGGCACCACGTAGTCGATCCACTCCTGCTTGATCCACTTCCGGGTGTCGGCGGAGATGATGTCGTACGACTGTGAGCCGGTGGTGTCGGAGCCGGCCGGGTCGGCCGAGCGGTTGCGCCAGATGCCGAACGGGCTGACACCGAACTTCACCCACGGCTTGACCGCCTTGATCTTGGCGTTCATCTCCTGGACCAGCAGGTTGATGTTGTCCCGCCGCCAGTCGGCCCGGTCGGTGAAGCCCCGGTTGTGTTGGGCGAAGGCGGCGTCGTCCGGCACCTCGTAGCTGCCGCTCGGGTACGGGTAGAAGTAGTCGTCGAAGTGCACGCCGTCGACGTCGTACCGCGTGACCGCGTCCATCATCGCGGTCTCGACGAACGCCCGAACCTCAGGAATGCCGGGGTTGTAGTAGAGCCGGCTGCCGGCCACGTTGGCCGGCGGGTACGCGAAGACCCAGTCCGGGTGCTGCCGGGCCGGGTGGTTCGGCGCGAGCTTCGACAGGTCGGCGCCGGCGCCCGGGGCCGGCATCGACACCCGGTACGGGTTCAACCAGGCGTGGAACTCCAGGTTCCGCTTGTGTGATTCCTCGACGAGGAAGGCCAGTGGGTCCCAGCCCGGGTCCTGGCCGCGTACCCCGGTCAGGTACTCCGACCACGGCTCGTACGGCGACGGCCAGAACGCGTCGGCGGTCGGGCGGACCTGGACCACGACGGCGTTGTGGTGGAGCTGCTGGGCCAGGTCGAGCCAGCTCAGGTACTCCGCCTTCTGCTTGGCGATCCGGTCGGGCGCGGTCTGTGATGCCGCGCTCGGCCAGTCGATGTTGGTGACCGACGCGATCCACATGGCCCGGAACTGCCGCTTGGGGGTGGCCGGGTCGGTCGCGCAGGTGGTCGAGGATGCGTTGGTGGCGGTGTCCGCGGCGCGTGCGGGGGTGCTGGCGGCGAGTGCGCCGAGCAGCGCCACGGCCAGCCCGGCGGCGCTGAGCCGAGTTGCCTTCATGCGGATGCGGTCCCTTCGTCGGGCTCCCGGGGGTGTTTCCGGTGGCGGCGGGCACCCCGGCGCATCCGGAAACATTCGCCGTGGAATGTCCGCAGCCGGTAAGAAACTTTCATCAATTGCCCAGGCGCGCAAGACCTTCGAACGGATCGATGCTCAGTCGAAGAAGCGGGCCAGGTGAGACGGAGCCGGGGGCGGCGCGTCGGCAGGCAGCGGGGTGAGGTCGGCGAAGATGGAGGCGGCGTCGCAGCCGACGTGCAGCGGATACCAGCGCGGGGTGCCGGGCGGACGCTGGCCGCAGATGCCCTTGAACGTCTGCACGTCGAGCAGCCGTACGTGAGTCGGGTCGGCCACCGCGTTCACGTGTCGCCACCAGGGGCTCATCACGTGCAGGACGCCGCCCGGCCGGAGCACCCGATGGCACTCGTCGAGCAGCGGCAGGAAGTCGATCAGGTGCTCCAGGATGTGCACCGCGAAGAACACGTCCACCGAGTCGTCGGCGAGCGGCAGCGACCCCGACAGGTCGGCCACCGCGTTCACTCCGGGCGCCGGGTAGATGTCCAGCCCCAGGTTCCCCGGCCACTGCTTGGTCGCCCCGCAGCCCAGGTCCACCACCACCGGTGTACGGCCGCCGACGGCCACCCGGCACCAGACGCCGAGCACCCCGGCCAGGCGGCCCACCAGGTCCCGAACCAGCCGCAGTTCGGTCGGGTCGGCCACCGCGCCATCCAGGTGTGCGACGCCCCGGTCGAAGCGCACCTCCACGGTCAGCGTGCGCAGCCGCTCGTCGTGCCGGACCAGGTCGGCCCACGCCTCGGCGAGGAACCCGTCGACCAGCCGCAGCCGCTCGGCCGAGGGTGCCGACTGCCCCATCGTGACCATGCGCCCACCTCCGGGCGGCCCGATACCCGGATTCCCGCCCGATATGCCGGCCGGCGCGGGTCAGTCTTCGGTGATCCGCCCGGCGTCCAACCGCAGCCGCCGGTTGACGCTCACCGCCGCCAACATCCGCCGGTCGTGGGTGACCAGCAGCAGCGTCCCCGGGTAGGAGGACAGGGCCGACTCCAACTGCTCGATCGCCGGCAGGTCCAGGTGGTTGGTCGGCTCGTCCAGCACCAGCAGGTTCACCCCACGCCCCTGCAACAGGGCCAGCGCGGCCCGGGTCCGCTCACCGGGAGAAAGGGTCGCCGCCGGCCGCAGCACGTGCTCCGCGCGCAGGCCGAACTTGGCCAGCAGCGTCCGCACCTCCGCCGGCGGCAGCTCCGGTACGGCGGCGCCGAAGGCGTCCAGCAGGGGCTGGTCGCCGAGGAAAAGCCCCCGGGCCTGGTCGACCTCGCCCACCACCACGCCCGGGCCGAGCGCCGCGTGGCCCTCGTCCAGCGGCAGCCGGCCCAGCAGCGCGGCGAGCAGGGTGCTCTTGCCGGAGCCGTTCGCCCCGGTGATCGCCACCCGGTCGGCCCAGTCGACCTGGAGATCCACCGGGCCGAGCGTGAAACCGCCCCGGCGTACGACGGCACCCCGCAGCGAGGCCACCACGGCGCCGGCGCGGGGCGCGGCGGCGATCTCCATCCGCAGCTCCCACTCCTTGCGGGGCTCCTCGACCACCTCCAGCCGCTCGATCAGCCGGTCGGTCTGCCGGGCCTTCGCCGCCTGCTTCTCCGAGGTCTGGCCGCGGAAGTGTTTCACGTGCTTGTCGTTGTCGGTGGCCTTGCGGCGGGCGTTGCGCACGCCCTTCTCCATCCAGGCCCGCTGCGTCCGGGCCCGCGCCTCCAACTGGGCGCGGGTGTCGGCGTACTCGTCGTACTCCTCGCGGGCGTGCCGGCGGGCCACCTCCCGCTCCTCCAGGTAGGCCGCGTAGCCGCCGCCGTAGTGCCGTACCTGCCGCTGGTGCAGGTCCAGCTCCACCACCCGGGTCACCGTTCGGGTGAGAAACTCCCGGTCGTGGCTGACCAGCACCGTCCCGGCGCGCAGCCCGGTGACGAACCGTTCCAGCCGGTCCAGCCCGGCCAGGTCCAGGTCGTTGGTGGGCTCGTCGAGCAGGAAGATGTCGTACCGGCTGAGCAGCAGCGAGGCCAACCCGGCCCGGGCCGCCTGCCCGCCGGAGAGGCCGGTCATCGGATGCGCCAGGTCGACGCCCAGGCCCAGCTCGGCGGCCACCTGCTCGGCCCGTTCGTCGAGGTCCGCGCCGCCCAGGTCGAGCCAGCGCTCCAACGCGACCGCGTACACGTCGTCGGCGCCCTCGGCCCCGGCGGTGAGCGCCTCGGTGGCCGCGTCCAGTGCCGCCTGCGCCGCCGCCACCCCGGTACGCCGGGCCAGGAAGCCCCGGACCGTCTCGCCCGGCCGGCGCTCCGGCTCCTGCGGCAGGTAGCCGACCGTGGCGGTGGGCGGGTTCAACGCCACCGAGCCCTCCTCGCGGGGCTGCAACCCGGCGAGCGTACGCAGCAGCGTCGACTTGCCGGCGCCGTTCACCCCGACCAGCCCGACCACGTCGCCGGGGGCGACGACCAGGTCCAGGTCGGCGAAGAGCAGGCGGTCACCGTGGCCGGCGGTGAGGTCCTTGGCGATCAACGTGGCGCTCATGAGGTGGTCGAGCCTACCGGTGAGAGACACTCACTGCCGTGCTGACCACTCTGGCGATCGACTGCGGCGGCGGTGGGATCAAAGCTTCCGTGCTGGACGCCGCGGGGACCATGCGGGCCCGGCCGCTGCGCGTGCCCACGCCGTACCCGCTGCCGCCCGCGCTCTTCGTCAAGACGCTGCTGGACCTGGCCGGCCGGCTGCCGGCGGCGGACCGGCTCACGGTCGGGCTGCCCGGCATGATCCGGCACGGGGTCGTGGTGGCCACCCCGCACTACGTGACCCGGTCGGGCCCGCGCAGCCGGGTCGACCCGGAGCTGGTGGCCGAGTGGTCCGGCTACGACGCGCGCAGCGCCCTGGCCGGGGCGTTCGGGATCCCGGCGCTGGTGCTCAACGACGCCGAGGTGCACGGCGCGGGCGTGGTCGCCGGGACCGGCTGCGAGCTGGTGCTGACCCTCGGCACCGGGCTGGGCAGCGCGCTCTTCGACGGCGGGGTGCTCGCCCCGCACCTGGAGCTGTCCCACGCGCCGGTGCGCTGGAAGACCACCTACGACACGTACGTCGGGGAGCCGGAACGCCGCCGCCTCGGCGACGCGTTCTGGTCGCGGCGGATCCGGCAGGTGGTGGAGGGGCTGCGGCCGGTGTTCCGCTGGGACCGGCTCTATCTGGGCGGCGGCAACTCGCGGCTGATCCGGCCGGAGCAGCTGGCCCGGATGGGCGACGACGTGGTGGTCGTCCCGAACACGGCCGGGATCGTCGGCGGGGTCCGGGCCTGGGACCTGGTCGGCGACCGCTACGACCCCACCACCTGAGGCGCAACTTCCGGCGGAGGAACACTCGCGCTCCGGCCGTTGTTGTGCCAGCGTCGGACCAAGGGTGGGCGACAGGGGAGGTGGGTCGAGTGGATCTTCTGGCGGAGTACCGGCGGGCGACCATGTTCTTCGAAGCGGGTGACGCGACCGGGGCGGCCCGGCTGCTCGAGCCGATCATCGAGGCGGAGCCCGGCAACTCCTCGGTGCGGCAGCTGCTGGCCCGGGCATACTTCCAGTCGGCCCAGCTCACCCGGGCCGAGGAGCAGCTGCGGGAGATGATCGACCGGGACCCGAGCGACCACTACGCGCACCACGTGCTCGGTCGGACCCTCGAACGGCTGAACCGGCCCGTCGACGCGCTGCGGCACCTGCGCATCGCGGCGGCCATGTACTCGACCAACACCGACTACACCACGGCGCTGCGCCGGGTGGAGGCCCGGGTCAACGGACGCTGACGCACGGCGAGGGGGCGGCCCAGCAGGGCTGCCCCTCGCCGTCTCCGGGTCCGGCGACCCGACGCGCCTACCATGGAGTCGTGAAGCTCAAGCTCGATCTCCACGACATCTTCAACAAGGGCCACGACATCGACCGCGCCCTGCGCGGGATCATGGACGAGGCGGTGGCGAAGAAGGCCACCCTCGTGGAGATCATCCCAGGCAAGGGCTCCGGCCAGCTCAAAAAGCGGGTGCTGCGCTTCCTCGACCAGAAGGACGTCAAGCAGCTCTACCACCGCGTCGAAAAGGACTCCAAGAACTTCGGCCGCCTCTTCGTCCACTTCCGCTGGAAGTGACCAGGGCGCTGCGGCTGCCCTGGTGAGTCGTCTGCGCCATCAGCTCCATAGGAAGCGCGACACCTTATCTGCCACGGGCGGAAGCCTTGGATTTCACAGCGAGTAGGTGTGCGCCACCGCCAGCATCTCGGAGGTGTGGGAGCCGGCCACGCCGACGCCGGGTGGGCGGGGGCGGAAACCGGGGATGTCGGACAGGCCGTCGCTGGCGTCCATCACCCGCAGCACCACTTTCTCCGTCTCCATCCGCAGGGTGAGGGTCACCTCGACACCTTCCGGCGGCGGGGCGTGGAACAGCAGTCCGAAGCCCCATTCACTCTCCGCCGGCACGGGCTTGAGCGTCAGCGGCACGCCGGCCGCGCTGGCCTTGGTGACGGTGGCCGAGCCGGATTCGACGTGCAGCGAGAGCAGGCGGACCGGGCGTTTCGGAGTCACCCGTACCCGCAGGGTGCGCTCGGCGCCCGCAGCGGTGTCCGCCAGCACCGTGACGGCCGGTGGCGGCAGGTTCGCCCCGGGAGCGTTCCCGATCTTCAACCGGCCGTCGCCGAGGGCGGGGAAGAAGCGAGAAACCGTCCCCTCGTCGGGCACGTACTGGGCCGTCCACGGTTGCGGCTCGTCCTCGCGACTGAGCCACATCGCCCGGCCGGTGTCTGTGTCCAGGGCGTACATCAGGTGGGTGGGCACGGGGTGGGCGGTGTCGAAGCGGTCCACGGCCAGGCCGACCCCGGCGAACACCACGGCGGCGAGCGTGGTGGCGGCGGCCGGCAGCGCGCCGAGCCGGCGGGCCCGGACCGCCATCATGCCGCGCTGGCCGCCGGCCTGCGGGTGCAGCAGGTCGACCACGGGTAGCGCGGCCAGCCCGAGCAGCACCGCGAAGAGCGCGCCCACCCCGCCCATCGCCATGCCCAGCGCCGGGAAGAGCAGCACCACGGCGGGCAGCAGCACCACCACGGCCACCGCGCCGGACAGGGTCGCCGCGGCCACCGGCCACGGGCCGTCCAGCCGGGTGCTCAGCGCAGCCAGCCCGGCGAGCGCGCCGGCCAGCGCGGGCAGGGTCGCCAGGTACGCGCCACCGGGCACCTCGGCGGCGAGCAGCACCCCGAGCAGGGCCAGCCAGGCGAGCCCGCCGAACGCGAGGGCGGCCGGGCCGATCCGGCGGCGGGTCAGCGCGTACCAGGTGAACAGGACGGCGGCGGCGAGCGCCAGCACGGCGAGCCGGTACCAGACCGGCCGGTACGGGTCGAGCAGCCCGGCGTACCCGGGGCGGATCGTGGTGATCGCGGTCCAGAGCAGCCACGCGCTCAGCGGGGCGACCACGATCGGCACCAGGGCCAGCCCGATGCCGGCGGCGAGCCTCCCGACGGTGGCCCGGCCGCGCCGGACCAGCAGCCAGCCGAGCAGGCCGACCGCGACCAGGGCGGCCAGCGCCAGCGGCACGGTCAGCCAGCCGGGGTAGCGGACCAGGCCGCCCGGCACCGGGAAGTAGGTGGCGTCGTGGTCGGAACCGAGCTTGGTCAGGTCGGTGCGACCGAATTCGCGGGCCAGGCCGAGCGCGTTGTCGCCGTGCATCTGGAGGCTGCCCCGGTCCATCGCCGCCGGGGTGTCCAGCGGCGTGTGGTAGATGGCGCCGCCGTCGATGTACGCCGAGTTCAGGCCGACGAAGTCGTGGTCCAGGAAGGCGGTGAAGTCGGTGTCGTTCGGCAGCGCCCGGTAGATCTCCACCGCGAACGAGGTGCCCACCGGATGCGGGGCGGCCCGGCCGAAGACGTCTACCAGCTCGGCGTTGTTCCGGGACGTCTCGAACATGATCACCGGTCCGGTGCTGCCGCGTGCCTCCAGGTTGAGCACCACCCCGCCGTCGGCGGCCAGCGGGTGGCCGGCGGCGAACGCCGACGCCCCGCACAGGCACGCCTCCTCCGCGTCGGTGAGCACGAAGACGATGTCGTTGCGCGGGCGCGGGCCGGCGGCGAGCGCCCGGGCCACCTCCAGGATGCTGGCGACCCCGGCGGCGTCGTCGTTGCCACCGGGCCCGGACTGCACCGAGTCGTAGTGGGCCACCAGGAAGAGCCGCCCGGTCGAATCGGTGCCGGTCAGTCGGGCCACCACGTTGCGGACCCGGGCCAGGGTCGCCCCGCCAGCGGCGCCGCTGAGCTGACCGGCCTCCGGGGCGACGGTGTCCTGCACCTCGGTCTCCAGGCCGAGCCCGCGCAGCACGCCGACCAGGTGCTCCCGGACCTGGTCGTTGGCCGGGCTGCCGGCCACGTGCGGCCGGGCCGCGATGACCTTGACATGCTGGTACGCCCGTTCGGCGCTGAACCGGTCCGCCGGCGCGTCGGCGGGGCGCGGCGCCGGGGTGGCCAGGTCGACCAGGACACCCGCGCCGACCGTGAGCAGCGCGGCGACCGCGGCGACCGTGGCGGGCAGCCGGCGGCGCGGCCGGGCCAGCGCCCGATCGGCGGGGCGGGTCGGGGGTACGCCCACTCGGAGCTCCTCAGGGGTGGTCGGGGTGGCCCCATCCTGCCCCTCCACCGCGCAGTGGTGAAGCCTTCTTTGTGTGCGACCGTTGTCTGATACAGGATGAGCAGGGCGCTCGGAAGGAGTCGGACATCACCAGCGAACTCCCGCGTATCGCGGCGGTGCCGCGGCCGTCCTTCGTGCCCCGGGCTGCCGCGCCGGGCGGGCATCCGACCAACCTGCCGCCCGGTGACCGGCTGCGAGTGCTGCTGGTTGAGGACGACGAGGGCGACGCCTTCCTGGTTGGCGAGCTGCTCGCCGAGACCAACTCGATGATCGATCTGCTGGTCGCCACGAGTCTCAGCGAGGCTCGGCAGCGGATGGCCGGGGTCGACTGCGTCCTGCTCGACCTGGGTCTGCCCGACGCGCAGGGCCTTGACGGGCTGCGCCGGGTGCTGGAGGTGGCCAGCGGGGCCGCGGTCTGCGTGCTCACCGGCCGCTCGGACGAGCACCTGGGCATCGTCGCGGTCGCCGAGGGGGCCCAGGACTACCTGGTCAAGGGGCAGGTCGATGGGGTCCTGCTGACCCGCGCGCTGCGCTACGCGGTGGAGCGCAAGCGGGCCGACGAGAACGCCCGGCGGCTGCGTGAGGTGGAGCTGCGTCAGGCCGAGTCTGCCCGCCTGGAGCGGGGCCTGCTGCCGCAGCCGCTGATGACCACCGACCAGGTGTCGGTGCACACCTTCTACCGGCCCGGCCGGCACGCCGCGCTGATCGGCGGCGACTTCTACGACGTGGTGCAGACCCGGCCGGACCGGATCGACCTGATCGTCGGTGACGTCTGCGGCCACGGCGTGGACGAGGCCGCCCTCGGCGTCGAGCTGCGGGTCGCCTGGCGGGCGCTGATCCTGGCCGGGGTGCCGGATGACGAGGTGCTGCCCGCCGTCGAACAGGTGCTGATGAGCGAGCGGCGCCTCCGAGAGATCTTCGCCACGGTGGCGACCATCCGGCTCGACCTGGCGGCCGGCCGGGCCACCGTGCGGCTCGCCGGCCATCCACCGCCGCTGCTGCTCAGCGGCGGTAGAGTCGCCCCCGTGCCCGCCAAGGGTGGTCTGTTGCTCGGCGTACGGCCGCGCCGGCCCGTCGCCTTCGACCTGGAGCTCGACGCTGATGACTGGTCCCTGCTGATGTACACCGACGGTCTCATCGAGGGCCGGGTGGGCGCCGGCGACGACCGGCTCGACGTGCCCGGGCTCACCGACCTGCTCGCCGACCCGGCCAGCCGGGCGGTGTCGCTGGCCGAGCTGCCGGCCTGGCTGGTCGGCCGGGCCGAGGAGCTGAACGGCGGGCCGCTGGCCGACGATGTCGCGATGCTGTTGGTCAGCCGGGGCGGTGGCCGGTGACCGCGTTCCGGCAGGGTTGGACCCTGCGCCGTCGGGTGGTGGCGCTGCTGACCGTGGTCCTGGTGCTGCTGCTCGGGCTGGCCACGGCCGAGTCGCTGGTCGCGGCGACGAACCGGCAGAACATCGACGTGATCCTGATTAAAACGGGCCCGCTGCGGGTGCAGGGCCAGGAGCTGATGAACGCCCTGCTCGACCAGGAGACCAGCATTCGCGGGTACGCGGTGAACGGCGACCGCAAGGACCTCGCCCCGTACGAGGCGGGTCTGCGGCGGGAGCGGAACACCGTCGCCTCGATGCGCGAGCTGGCCGGCGACTACCCGGGCGTGCTGCGTGCGCTGACGGTCATCGAGGAGCGCGCGGCGCAGTGGCGGGCGGACGTCGCCCAGCCGGTGATCGGCGCGACCGAGAGCAGCGGCCCGGCCGCCGGGCGGGAGTTGGTCACCGACCAGACCCGGCAGCAGTTCGACGGCATCCGGGCCGCGGCGGACACCCTCCAGGACGAGATCCTCACCGTCCGGCAGCAGGCCGTCGAACGGACCAACCGGACCAGCAACGAACTGGTGGTGCTGCTGATCGCCGCCGCCCTGGTGGTGGCGGTGGCCGGGGTGGTCCTGCTGTTCTTCCTGGAGCGGATGTTGATCCGGCCGCTGGCCGCCCTGGCCGGGCACGTGCGACAGGTCGCCGACGGCGACTACCGGCACCACATCGAGGCGTCCGGGCCGCCCGAGTTCCGCCGGCTCGCCGAGGACATCGACGGCATGCGGCAGAAGATCGCCCAGGAGCTGGAAGAGGTCCGCGAGGCCCGGGAGCGCATCGAGTGGGTCAACGGCCAGTTGCAGAAGCAGGCCGAGGAGCTGACCCGGTCCAACCGCGACCTGGAGCAGTTCGCCTATGTCGCCTCGCACGACCTGCAGGAGCCACTGCGCAAGGTGGCCAGCTTCTGCCAGCTGCTGCAGCGCCGGTACGCGGGCCAGCTCGACGAGCGCGCCGACCAGTACATCGCCTTCGCGGTCGACGGCGCGCAACGGATGCAGCGGCTGATCAACGATCTGCTCGCGTTCTCCCGGATCGGCCGCCTCAACACCGGCTTCGTCGAGGTCGACCTCAACAAGGTGCTGGGCGATGTGGCCGCCCAGACCGAGGCCGCCCGCCAGTACGCCGACGCCGAGCTGACCTGGGACGAGCTGCCGGTGATCCGCGGCGAGGAGCCGCTGTTGACCAACCTGCTGGCCAACCTGGTCAGCAACTCGATCAAGTTTCGCCGGCCGGAAGTGCCGCCCCGGGTGCACGTGTCGGCCCGGCTGGTGGACGGCGAGTGGGAGGTCACCTGTCGGGACAACGGCATCGGAATCGAGCCGGAGTTCGCCGACAAGATCTTCGTCATCTTTCAGCGGCTGCACTCCAGGGACGCGTACCCGGGCACCGGCATCGGCTTGGCCATCGTGAAGAAGATCGTGGAATATCACGGCGGCCGGGTCTGGGTGGACACCGACGCCGAGGAGGGCACCGCGATCCGGTTCACCCTCCCCGCGCTCGCCGAGGCGGACGCGGTGCCGGTCGGTCGGCAGCCGGACGGCGCGGCACAGGAGGGGGCGCCCGAGGGGGCGGCCGTAGACGGTACAACGGGTGGCATGAAGGAGACGGTGGGATGACCGTGCCGGCGGACGGCAAGAGCCCGATCGAGGTGCTGCTGGTCGAGGACGACCCGGGCGACGTGCTGATGACCCAGGAGGCGTTCGAGGAGCACAAGCTCCGCAACCGCCTCACGGTCGTCTCCGACGGCGCGGAGGCGCTCGCCTACCTGCGCCGCGAGGGCCGGTACGCGGACGCGGTGACCCCGGACCTGATCCTGCTCGACCTGAACCTGCCCCGCCGCGACGGGCGGGAGGTGCTTGAGGAGATAAAGCAGGACGAGGAGCTCTGCCGGATCCCGGTGGTGGTGCTCACCACCTCCCAGGCCGACGAGGACATCCTGCGCAGCTACCAGTTGCACGCCAACGCCTACGTGACCAAGCCGGTGGACTTCGAGCGGTTCATCTCGGTGGTCCGCCAGATCGACGAGTTCTTCGTCAGCGTGGTCAAGCTGCCGCCGCGTGGCTGACCCGCTGCTGGTGGAGGTCGGCGCGCTGCTGCGGGAGGTCGCGGCGGACGTCGTGGTGCCGATGTTCCGCCGGCTCGACGCCGCCGACATCGCCGAGAAGGCGCCCGGCGAGGTGGTCACCGTCGCCGACCGGCGGGCGGAGGAGCTGATCAGCGCCCGGCTGCGACGGCTGCGCCCCGGGTCGGTGGTGGTCGGCGAGGAGGCGGTCGCCGACCGCCCGGACCTGCTGCGGCACCTGCGCGGCACCGGTGACGTCTGGTTGGTCGACCCGATCGACGGCACCGCCAACTTCGCCGCCGGACGGCGCCCGTTCGCCCTGATGGTGGCGCTGCTGACCGACGGCATACCGGTGGCCTCCTGGGTGTACGACCCGTTGGCCGGGACCATGGCCGCATGCCGCGTCGGCGCGGGCACCTGGCTGGACGGGACGCCGGTACGCAGCACCGGGCCGGTGCCGGAGGTCGGAGCGCTGCGCGGTGCCGCGATGACCCAGTTCCTGCCACCGGCCACCGGACAGCGGGTGGCGGCGGGTGGCGGGCGGATCGGTGAGCTGCTGCCCGGCCAGCACTGTGCCGGCCGGGAATACCTCGACATTCTCACCGGCGCGCAGCAGTTCGTCCTCTTCTGGCGCACCCTGCCGTGGGATCATGCGCCCGGCACCTTGCTCGTACGGGAGGCGGGTGGGGTGGCCCGCCGCTTCGACGGGACCGACTACCACCCGGCGGACGACGACCCGGGCCTGCTGGTGGCGTCCAGCGCGGAAGTCTGGGACGAGGTCCGGGCAGCACTGCTGGGCGGTTGACCGGTATCGTGACCGCCGGTCGACGGAAGGACGCTCTCGTGCCCAGGATCAGGCTCATCCGCCGGCCGTTGCTCGCCCTGCTCGCCGCGACGATCCTGCTGCTCGGTGCCGGCCTCGCCCCGGCCGGGGTCGCCGTCGCCGCGCCCACCCCGAGCGCCCCCGACGAGGGCGGCAGCAAGAAGCTGCGGGATGCCCTCGAAGCGGCGGCGAAGGGCCACATCGAGGCCAAGGCCCGGCTCGACAACTCCAAGCGCCGGCAGACCGAGCTGACCGCGCGGCTCAAGCAGCTCGAGGTGCGCCTGGTCGAGCTGAACTCGCAGGTGGGCGAGGTGGCCGCGCAGTCGTACCGGCTGGGCCGGCTGACAACGCTGTCGGCGCTGCTGGCCAGCTCCGACCCGGACTCGTTCCTCCAGCGTGCCGCGGAGCTGGACCTGATGGCCCAGCGGGACAGCCGACGGTTGCGTGATCTGTACGAGGCGAAGGCCGAGGCGGCCCGGGCCAAGCTGGCCATCGATGCGGAGATCCGCGAGCAGCAGAAGCAGCTCGCCGTCCTGGCAAAGAAGAAGCGGGACGCCGAGGCCGCGCTCGCCATGGTCAGCTCGGGTGCCGGCACCGGGTTCGGCGGCGGCTCGGCGTCGGCCAAACCGGCCCCGCGTAACTCGGACGGTTCCTGGCCGTCGGAGTCCTGTTCGGTGAAGGATCCGACCACCGGGAGCTGCATCACCCCGCGTACCCTGCACATGCTTCAGCAGGCCCAGGCGGCCGGTTACAAGCGGCACGTCTCCTGCCACCGCAGCGGCGGCGACGGCGAGCATCCGAAGGGGCGGGCCTGCGACTTCTCCGCCGCCGCCGGCGGCTTCGAGAACGTCTCGGCCACCGGCGGCGACAAGACGTACGGGGACAGCCTCGCCAACTACCTCAAGAACAACGCGGGCCGGCTCGGCGTCATGTACGTGATCTGGTACCGGCAGATCTGGATGCCGAACACCGGCTGGCGGTCGTACAACGGTGGCGGCAGCCCGGCCGGCGACCACACAAACCATGTTCATGTTTCCATGTATTGATTCCTACCGTCCATCTGATGCGTAGCATCGCCACGGTGAGCAGCACATCCTCCGATGTCGTGGTGGAGTCGGCGGCGAGCGCCCCGGCTCCACGGGCCCTGCCGAACGGGCTCGCCGCGTTCCTGGTCTTCCTCTCCAGCGGGGCAGTGCTGGTGCTGGAGACGGTCTCGCTCCGCCTGGTCGGCCCGTACGTCGGGGTGACCCTTCAGGTGACCAGCTCGGTCATCGGCATGGCGCTGGGCGCGATCGCGTACGGGGCCTGGATGGGCGGGTGGCTGGCCGACCGGCGGGACCCGCACGGTCTGCTGGCTCCGGCCCTGGTGCTTGCCGGCATCGCCACCGCGGTCACCCTGCCCGTCGTCCGGTACGCCGGTGAGGCGCTGCGCGGCGGCGCGGCTGGCGGCGTGCTGCTGTTGACCGCGTTGGCGGTGCTGGTGCCGGCGGGGCTGCTCGCCGCGATCACCCCGCTGGTGGTCAAGCTTCAGCTCGCCGACCTGCGCCGGACGGGGCAGGTGGTCGGGCGGCTTTCCGGCATCGGCACGCTGGGTGGCATCACCGCCACCCTGGTTACCGGCTTCGTGCTGGTGGCGGCGCTGCCCAGCACGGTGATCGTGCTCGGGTTGGCGGCCGTGCTGGGCCTGACCGGGCTGGCGCTCGGGGCGTACCTGCGGCGGCGGGCGGGGACCGGGCGGCCCGGTCCGGCCCGGGGCCGGGCGGCGCTGGCGGTGCTCGGCCTGGCTGCGGCGGGACTCTCGGCCGTCGCCCCGAACCCGTGCGACGTGGAGACGGCGTACCACTGCGCGAAGGTGGCGCCGGACCCGCAGCGGCCCGAGGGCCGCTACCTCTACCTGAACTCGGCGCAGCACTCGTACGTCGACCTGGCCGACCCGACCCACCTGGAATACGCGTACACGCAGTGGATCGGCCTGGTGGCCGACGCGGCCGCGCCGCAGGGGCAGCGGCTGGACGCCCTGCATCTGGGCGGCGGCGGCTTCACCATGCCGCGCTACCTCGCCGCCACCCGGCCCGACACCGACAACCTGGTCTTCGAGCTCGACGGCGGGCTGGTCGACCTGGACCGGCGGGAGCTGGGCCTGCGCACCGGGCCGCGGTTGCGCGCCGAGGTCGGCGACGCCCGGGTGCTGCTCGGCGCCGAGCCGACCGACAGTCGTGACCTCATCGTCGGCGACGCCTTCGGTCACCTGGTCGTACCCTGGCACCTGGCCACCCGGGAGATGGCGGCGGAGATCCGCCGGGTGCTGCGGCCGGGCGGGATCTACGCGCAGAACGTCATCGACATGCCGCCGGACCGCTTCATCCGGGCCGAGCTGGCCACCGTCGCCGCCGAGTTCCGGAACGTCGCGCTGATCGCGCCGCCCTACGGGATCGCCGGGCACTCCGGCGCGAACTTCCTGATCGTCGCGTCGGACGCGCCGCTGCCGCTGGCCGCGATCCAGGCCCGGCTGCCCCTGCTGCCGGAGAAGGCAGCCCTGCTGCACGACGCCGAGCTGACCAGATTCGTCGGCGAAGCGCTGGTGCTCACCGACGACTACGCCCCGGTGGACCAGCTGCTGGCTACCGCCTGAACGGGTGACTTTCTGACCGATTCCGACCGCTGAGGTGTACGCCGGCCGGCTGCGGGCAACAGGACCGACCATGGGTGTATCGGCCAGGGGCGACGCGCAGCTGCTGGGTGAGCGGTACCGGCTGATCGAGCAGCTCGGTGCGGGCGGCATGTCGGTGGTGTGGCGCGGCTACGACGAGGTGCTCGGCCGCCAGGTGGCGGTCAAGGTGCTCGCCTCCCGGCTCGCCAGCGACAAGGCGTTCCGGCATCGGATCCGGCTCGAAGCGCAGGCCGCCGCGCGGCTCTGCCACCCCAACATCACCAACGTCTACGACTACGGCGAGTCCGAGCAGGTCGGGCTGGCCGTGCCGTACGTCGTGATGGAACTGGTCGACGGCGGCCCGCTGAGCAGCCGGCTCGGCCGCGGCGGGCGGCTGCCCTGGCGGGAGGCGGTGGCCATCGGTGCGGAGGTGTCGTCGGCGCTGGCCACCGCGCACGCCCGGGGCGTGGTCCACCGAGACGTAACGCCGGGTAACGTCATGCTCACCCCGACCGGGGTGAAGGTGGTCGACTTCGGCATCTCGGCGCTGGTGGGGGAGAGCGACCAGGGCCCGGACGGCACCCTGCTCGGCACCCCCGCGTACCTGGCGCCGGAGCGGCTGGACCACGGCCAGGTCTCCCCGGCCACCGACGTGTACGCCGTCGGCCTGCTGCTCTACCGGATGCTCACCGGGCGGCTGCCCTGGCAGGCCAGCACCACCACCCAGATGCTCCAGGCGCACATGTACCACGACCCGGACCCGATGCCTCCGGTGGTCGGGCTGCCCGACGAGGTCGAGGAGCTGGTCCGGCGTTGCCTCGCGAAGCGCCCCGAGGACCGCCCCGCGACCGCCGAGGTGGCCGGCACGCTCGCCGGCGCGGCGGGGATCGCGGCGATCATGCCGGTCTCCCCGGCGCTCGGCCGGTTCGACCGGGCGCTGCCGGAGAACGCCGGGACCACCATCCTGCCCTGGTCGTCGGAGACCGACGCGCTGCCCTTCGCCGCCCTGCGTACCCGCACCCGCCGGGCCGCCGTGCGGCGGCGTCGGGTGGAGGCTGCGGTGGCCGCCGCCGGACTGGTCGCGGTCACCGCCGTGATCTGGGGGATGACCTCGAGGAGCCCGGCCAGCGGCGACGTGGAGCCGACCGAGGCCCGGATGGGGCTGCCGCAGCGGACGCCCTGCGCGGTGGACTACGTGTTGCGGCAGGACTCCGGCAAGGACTTCACCGCCGATCTGACCCTCACCAACACCGGTGGCCGGGAGTTGCGCGACTGGACGATGAGCTTCACCTTCCCCGGCCGGCAGACGGTCACCAAGGCCCAGCCGGCGGTACGCCAGCAGGGTCGGACGGTGCAGCTTCAAGCGCCGGCCGCCGACGCCGTGCTGGCTCCCGGCGCGTCGAAGAAGGTCTCGCTGACCGGCCGCTACACCGGGGGCAATCCGCTGCCGGTCGAGTTCAAGGTCGGTGGCACCACCTGTGGCGTGCAGGTGTCCGGGGTGGCCGGCTCGACGCCGGCCAAGGCGCCAGCGGCCAAGGCCCCAGCGAGCAAGGCGCCAGCGGCCAAGGCTCCGAAGGCCAAGACATCGGCCAAGCCGGATAAATCGGAGAAGACCAAGAAGCCCAAGAAGCCGGAAAAGACGGAGAAGCCGGGCAAAGGCAAGGGGCCGGACAAGAAGAAGTGACGTTCAGCTCAGCGTGGCGAACCGCTGTAGCTGGTCGATGCTGCCCTCCACGACGAGCATGCTCTCGGGTTTAAGCACCGTGTCCGGGCCGGCGTAGTGGAACCGCTCGCCGGGAAGCTTCGCGCCGACCACCATCACGCCGTAGCGGTCCGTCGGGCTCACGTCGCGCAGCCGCCGCCCCACCAGCGCCGCCGGTACGCGTACCTTGGCGATCGCGAACTCGTCGCCGAACTCGATGAAGTCCAGCATCTTGCTGACGATCAAATGCGCGATTCGCTCGCCGGTTTCTGCCTCGGGAAAGATCACGTGGTGCGCGCCCACCGAGCCGAGGATCTTCGCGTGCTTCTCGGAGGTGGCCCGGGCCCAGATCTGCGGGATGCCCAGCTCGGTCAGCGCCAGCACGGTGAGCACACTCGCCTCCACCGAGGCGCCGATGGCGACCACCACCCGGCGGAAGTCCGCCACGCCGAGCTGGCGCAGCGCCACCTCTTCGGTGGAGTCCGCCTGCACCACCCGGTCCAGCAGCGTCGACCAGTGCTGGACCCGCTCCGGATTGCGGTCGAGGGTCAGCACCTCCTGATCGAGGTGGGTCAGCGAGCGGGCCAGGCGCGAACCGAACCGGCCCAGACCGATCACCACGATGCCGCTGTCGTCCGTGTTTCTAGCCGACAATGGGTTGCTCCTCTGGATAGCGGTAGAGGCGTCGCCGGGTGTTCAACGCGATCGCGGAACCGAGGGTGAGCGGGCCGACCCGGCCGATGTACATGAGCGCGGTCAGCAGGTATTGGCCGGACGGCTTCAGCTCCGCGGCGAGCCCGGTGCTCAGCCCGGTTGTGCTGAACGCGGAGGTGACCTCGAAGAGCACGGCGTAGTAGCGGACGTGCTCGGTCAGCACGATCACCGTGACCGTGCCGGCGACGACCACCGCCACGCTGAGCAGCGCGACGGTCAACGCCTGCCGCTGGCTGGCGGTGGCGATCCGCCGGCCGCCCACCGTCACGTCCGGTTCGCCGCGCAGCTCGGCCCAGATGACGAAGGCGAGCAGAAAGAAGGTGGAGACTTTGATCCCGCCGGCGGTGCTGGCGCTGCCGCCGCCGATGAACATCAACACGATGATCAGCGGGAAGCTTTCCTCGCTGAGCTGGGCGACGTGAATCACGTCGAAGCCGCCGGTGCGGCTCAGCGCGATCTGCGAGAACGAGGCCAGCACCTTGCCGGCCGGGTCGAAGGTGCCGATCGTGGCGGGGTTGCGCCACTCGTTGACCAGCAGGGCGGCGAAGCCGAGCAGGATCAGCATGAAGCTGCCCCAGATGGTCAGCTTGGTGGCGATCGCCCAGTGGTGCGGCCGCCGCCACTCCCGCACCGCCTCGAAGAGCGCTGGGAAGCCCAGCCCGCCGATGATCGCGCCCAGGCCCAGCGGCAGCATCACCCAGGGGTCACGGGAAAGCCCGACCAGCCCGTCGGAGTAAAGGGCGAACCCGCCGTTGTTGAACGCCTGGATCGCGTGGAACGCGGCGTACCAGAGGGCCCGCCCGGGGGGATAGCCGTAGGCCAGCGCCAGCCGGCCGGCGATCACCGCCGTCATCACCGCCTCGGTGGCGAAGACCGTCGCCGCGATCCGGGCCAGCAACCAGCGGACGTCGCCGATGCCGTACTCGGCGGTCTCGGCCTGCACCAGCAGCCGGCTACGCAGGCCGAGCTGCCGGGACACCACCAGGACCACCAGCGCCGCGCCGGTCAGGATGCCGAGGCCGCCGAGCTGGGTGAGCACGGTGATCATCGCCAGCCCGAAGTCGGTCCAGTAGTTCGGGGTGTCGTTGATCGCCATGCCGGTGACCGAGACGGCCGAGGTGGCGGTGAAGAGCGCGGTGACGAACGGGGTGAAGTGGTGCGCCTTGTCGGCTGCGGGCAGCATCAGCAGGCCGGTGCCGATCAGGATCGCCGCCAGAAACCCGAACGGCACCAGCCGTACGGGACGACGGAGCAGACGGCGCACCACGCCATCTTCCGCCCAGAGATTCACCGACAGGACAGAAACCGACCAACTGGCGGTCAACCACACCGGGTCTGCTGGGCGTACTCATCGACGACAGGAGATGGCGTTGCGACGTACCCTTTCCGCCCTCGGCGTGGCCGGCGCGCTGCTCGCGGCGGCCGTGGTGGTGCCGGCCGTGGCCGCCCAGGCCAAGCCCGAGCCCGCCGCTGGGCAGTCCCACGCTGGGCAGTTCCGCGCGGACCAGCAGCCGATCGTGATCGGCCACCGTGGGGCCAGTGGCTACCGCCCGGAGCACACGCTGGAGTCCTACCGGCTGGCGATCCGGCTGGGCGCCGACTACATCGAGCCGGACCTGGTCTCGACTAAGGACGGTGTGCTGGTCGCCCGGCACGAGAACGAGATTTCCGGTACGACCGACGTGGCCGCCCACCCCGAGTTCGCCGCTCGAAAGACGACGAAGACCATCGACGGGGTGAAGGTCACCGGTTGGTTCACCGAGGACTTCACCCTGGCCGAGTTGAAGACGCTGCGGGCCAAGGAGCGGCTGCCCCAGGTGCGGGTGCCCAACACCGCGTTCGACGGTAGGTTCGAGGTGCCGACCTTCCAGGAGGTCATCGATCTGGCCCGGGCCGAGTCCAAGGCGCGTGGCCGGACCGTCGGCGTCTACCCGGAGACCAAGCACCCCAGCTATTTCGCCTCGATCGGGCGACCGTTGGAGGAGCCGCTGGTCGCGGTGCTCAAGGCCAACAAGCTGACCCACCGCAACGACCCGGTCTTCATCCAGAGCTTCGAGACGGCGAACCTGCGCAAGCTGGACCGGATGATCGACGTACGACTGATCCAGCTCATGGACGCCGCCGGCCAGCCATACGACTTCACCGTTGCCCGCGACCCGCGCAGCTATGCCGACCTGGCCTCGGCCGCGGGCCTCGCCTGGGTGGCCAAGTATGCCGACGGCATCGGCCTGCACAAGGATCTGATCGTGCCTCGGGACGCGGCCGGCAAGCTGCGCGCGCCGACCACGGTGATCCGGGACGCGCACCGGGTGAAGCTGCTGGTGCACGCCTGGACCTTCCGCGCCGAGAACCAGTTCCTCCCGGTCGATTTCCGGATCGGCACCGACCCGAACGCCCGTGGCGACATCACGGCCGAGTACGAGCTTTTCTTCGGCCTCGGCCTGGACGGCGCCTTCGCCGACCAGCCCGACACGGCCGTGGCGGCCCGCGCCGGCCGCTGAGACGTGCCCAGCTCCGTGCACGAGCTCCTGCGCTTCGCGACACCCCGCGGCGAGGGCATCGTGTTCCGTGGCCGGCCGTGGCCCGGGGTGTGCCCGCTCGGCGCTACGAACTTGATGACGTGAATGGATCGGCACGGCGGAGGTTTGTCTGCGCCGCTGCCTTTCGAGCTGATGGCGTAAACGAATCAGCCCAGGCGTCTGGGCCTGAATCGTTTACGCCATCAGGTCTGTAGGGAGCGAGGGGCTTACTGCCCGGGGCGCTCGGCGACGTAGGTGCCCCGCCCCGGCTGGCCGGTGATCAGCTCACGGTCGTGCAGCAGCGACATGGCGCGGTAAGCCGTGTTCATGTGAACGCCATACGCCTCGGCCAGCTCGCGGGTCGAGGGCAGCTTGTCGCCGGGCTTCAGCTCTCCGCTCCTGATCTTCGCGGTGAGGTCGTTGGCGATCTGGCGGTATGGCGCTTCGGCTGTGGGCATGGTGAGGACTCCGGTTGGTTCGGCGAATCCGATCCTGCCCTACTTGCACAAGTAACTGCAACAAGTTGCGACACATCGAAAGTGGAGGGTCGACCAGAACCAGATACTGGTGTAGGTTTGCGATGTCCGGCTCCGGTTGGTTCGGCAAACCCCCTGGAGTTCGGACCCAGAGGTGGGCTCCGGGGTCGTACCGCCGAGCAGGGCTGCGGTCGTGGGGCCGGGTGGGCCGGCCCCGTCCCCTGTCCGTGGGCCGGCCCGCCTTCCAGGATCCGACCAGGCGAGGAGGGTGCTCATGCGAAACGTGCTGAACCTGTTCCGGCCGGCGGCGAGGCGGGCGACGAGGCCAGCACCCCGGCCGCCGAACGACGGGTGGTACCGCTCGAAATACTGCCTGCCGCTGACTGTCGGGCAGATCCGCGAGCGGCAGTTCCGCAGTGTGCGGCGCGGGCTCGACCCGGCCGAGGTGCACGCGTTCCTGTGTCGGGTCGCCGGTGACCTGGCCGCCGCCCGCCGGGAGGTGGCCCTCACCCGCGAGGAGAACGTACGGATCAAGCGGGCGCTGCGGAGCTGGCAGTCGCGCTTCACGCCGGGGGTGCGGCGGTGAGCCGCGAGCGCTTCGTTGTACACCTGCCGGTGCTCGCCACCGACCTCGAGGGTGCGCGGCGGTTCGCCCGCAGTATCTGCCGGGCGCTCAGCTTCCTGGCCGACGTGGAGCGGGCCGGGACCACGGTGTCGACCGAGGACGCGCAGTCCGTACGCCACTGGGTTTACTGCGACCGGACGCTCGACGGCGGCCGACGTTGCCCGCGCCCGGCCGACCACGACGGCGCGTGCGGCCAGGGTGGATAGCGGTGGCGGTGGCGAGGGACGACACACCGCCCAGCGCATCGATGGCGACCCGGGTCATCGGGATCCCGCCGGGACGCCGGGAGCTGTCAGGGAAGGCCACCCCACCGCGCATACTTGTGTGTTTCGGCCACATAGCTCGTGGGTGATGTCACTTCTAGCGTGAGCCGACAACAAATGAGTTCCCCCTGTCCTCACCTGGAGTCGCAATGACGATCCGGCACACGCGACGGGTGTTCCTCTCCGCCGCCACGATGATGGCGGCCGCGTTGGCGGCCACGGCCTGTGGCAGCCCGCAGGACACCGCGTCCGGCGGCGGCGACAACGCCGCCCCGGTCAAGGTTGGTCTGGTGTATTCCCAGTCGGGGCCCCTGGCCAGCTACGGCAAGCAGTACATCGACGGCTTCAAGGCCGGCCTCAACTATGCCACCAAGGGCACCGGCAAGGTCGGTGGCCGCACGATCGAGGTCACCGAGGTCGACGACGCGGGGGACCCGGCAAAGGCGGTCTCCGCGGCCAAGGACCTGATCGGCAAGGGCACGAAGATCCTCGCGGGCTCCACCGCCTCCGGCGTGGCGTTGCAGGTCGCCCCGATCGCCGAGCAGAACAAGGTGCTCTTCGTTTCCGGGCCGGCGGCCACCGACGCGGTGACCGGGGCGAACCGGTACACGTTCCGGTCGGGCCGGCAGTCCTACCAGGACGTGATGACCGCCAAGTCCTTCATCGGCGACGCCGCCGGCAAGAAGGTCGTCGTGTTCGCCCAGGAGGGGGCGTTCGGCGACGCCAACGAGGCGGCGGTCAAGGCGGTGATCGGGGGCGCCGGTGCGACCGTGAGCAGCGTCCGGGCCCCGGCCAGCGCCGCCGAGTTCACCCCCTTCGCCAGCCAGATCAAGGCCGCCAAGCCGGACCTGCTCTTCGTCGCCTGGGCCGGCACCACCGCCCCGGCCATGTGGCAGACCCTCGACCAGCAGGGTGTACTCGCCGCGACCACGGTCGTCACCGGCCTGGACATCCGCGCCTCCTGGCCCACCTTCGGCGCGGCCGGCAGCAAGATCTCCTTCCTGTCGCACTACTTCGAGGGGGCCAGCAACACCGAGGCGGGCAAGGCGTTGAGGGACAAGGTCGGCACCATCGACCTGTTCCACCCGGACGGCTTCGCCGCCGCCCAGATGATCGCCCGCGCAGTGCAGGAGGGCGGCGACGATGTCGACAAGATGATCAAGGCGCTCGAGGGCTGGCAGTTCGACGGCGTCAAGGGCCAGATGACCATCCGCGCCGAGGACCACGCGCTGCTCCAGCCGATGTACCAGGCCAAGCTCACCGGCAGCGGCACCGACTTCACGGCAACCGCGGAGAAGGCCCTGACCGGTGACGAGACCGCGCCGCCGGTCACCCAGATGAAGGGCTGACCCGTGCTCGCCACCCGCGGTCTGACCTGGCGGATCGGTGAGGTCGCCATTGTCGACAGCGTCTACCTCGACCTCGCGCCCGGCGAGTTCCTCGGCGTGATCGGGCCGAACGGCGCCGGCAAGACCTCCCTGTTCAACCTGATCACCGGCCTGCGTCGGCCCACCGAGGGGCGAGTCCTGCTGGACGCCGAGGACATCACCGCCCTCCCGCCGCACCGGCGGGCCCGTCTCGGGCTGGGGCGTACCTTTCAGGCGTCCTCGGTGTTCGGCTCGCTGACGGTGCGGGAGAACGTCCGGCTCGCCGTGCAGGCGCACCGGGGTGGCTCGATGAAGCTGTGGCGGCGGGCGGCGGCCGACCGGGAGGTGGCCGCCGCCGCCGACGCGGCGCTCGACCGGGTCGGCCTCGCCCACCGGGGTACGGCGCTCGCCGGCACCCTGGCCCACGGCGAGAAACGCAAGCTGGAGATCGCCCTGCTGCTCGCCGGGGAACCCCGGGTGATGCTGCTGGACGAGCCGATGGCCGGGGTCAGCGCCGAGGACGTGCCCGAGTTGGTTGCCGTCATCAAGTCGTTGACCGCCGACAGCGGCCGGTCGGTGCTCATGGTGGAGCACCACATGGACGTGATCCTGGAGCTGGCCGACCGGATCGCCGTCATGCACCACGGGGCGCTGCTGGCCTGCGACACCCCGGACACGGTGATGGCCAATGCCACCGTTCAGGAGGCGTACCTGGGGGAATCGCTATGACCGAACCTGTCCTCAGCGTGCAGGACCTGTCGGTACGGATCGCCGGGCTGCACATCCTCCAGGGCGTGTCGTTCAAGGTCGCGCCCAGCGGGGTGACCGTGCTGCTCGGCCGCAACGGCGTCGGCAAGACCACCACGCTGCGCGCCATCGTCGGCCTGACGCCGCGTAACGGCGAGGTGCGCGGCACCGTCCGGATGGGCGCGCGGAGCCTGCTCGCCCGCCCCACCCACCGGCTGGTCCGCGAAGGCCTCGGCTACGTGCCGGAGGACCGCTGCGTCTTCGCCGGCCTCACCGTCGCGGAAAACCTGCGGCTCGCCGAACGGCGGGGCACCACCCCGGCGTACGACCGGGTTTATGCCCTTTTCCCTGAGCTGGACCGGCGCGGACGGCAACGGGCCGGCTCGCTCTCCGGCGGGCAGCAGCAGATGCTCGCGATCGGCCGGGTGCTGCTCAACGACAACCAACTGCTGCTGGTCGACGAGCCGACCAAGGGGTTGGCGCCGAAGGTGGTGACCGAGGTGGCCGAGGTGCTGGAACGGGTCGCGGAATCCGTGCCGGTGCTGCTGGTCGAGCAGAACCTGGCCGTGGTACGCCGGCTGGCGCGGGACGCCGTGGTGCTCTCCGCCGGCCAGGTGGCCTGGACGGGCAACGCCCAGGACCTGCTGCTGGAGACCGCGCTGACCAAGTCGCTGCTCGGGGTCGGCTCGGGGGAGGTGAAGGCGTGAGCACGGTGATCCTGCTGGCGCTGACCGGGCTCGGCCTGGCGGCGCTCTACTTCCTGGTCGCCTCCGGCCTGTCCCTGGTCTTCGGTCTGGCCGACGTGCTCAACTTCGCGCACGGCCTGTTCCTCGGCGTCGGGGCGTACGCGACCTGGTGGGCGGCCGGCAACCTGCCCGGGGCAGGCTCGGGCGGCTTCGGATTCGTGCTGGCGGTCGCCTTCGGCGTGCTCGCCGGGGCGCTCGTCGCGGTGCTGGTCGAGCTGGTGCTGATCCGGCCGCTCTACTCCCGCACCATCGAGCAGGTGCTGGTCACCGTCGGCCTGTCGCTGGCCGGAGTGGCGCTGCTGCAGGCCACCTGGGGTGCCGACGCGCGGCCGTTCCCCCGCCCGGCGTGGACCCTCAAGGTGACCTCGATCCTCGACGCGAACGTGCCGAACGCCGGGCTGCTGCTGATCATCGCCGCCGCGCTGGTGCTCGGCGGGCTGCTCGCCTTCCTCCGCTTCACCCGGTACGGCCTGATCATCCGGGCCGGGGTGGAGAACCGGGAGATGGTGACCGCGCTCGGCATCGACGTGCGCAAGGCGTTCACGCTGGTCTTCGCGATCGGCGGGGCGGCCGCCGCGCTGGCCGGCGCGCTCGGCGGGGTCTTCTTCGGCACCGTCTCGCCCGGGCAGGGCGGCTCGCTGCTGATCTTCGCGTTCATCGTGGTGGTGATCGGCGGGATGGGCTCGGTGGTCGGGTCCGCGTACGCGGCGGTCGTGGTCGGGCTGCTGCAACAGTTCGTCAACTACTACGGCGCCTCCGGCCTGGGCGACCTGTGCGTGGTCGGGCTGCTCGCCGTGGTGCTGCTGCTGCGTCCGCAGGGCCTGGCCGGAAAGGTGGCTCACGCATGACCAACTCGGTGGTGGAGGCGCCGCCGGCACGGGTGCCCGAGAAACTCGCGCCCTGGCCCGCCCGCTGGCGCCGGCTGCGGCCGTACCTGCCGCTGGTGGCGCTCGCCCTCGCGGCCGGCCTGCCCTACTGCAAGCTGTACCTGCCGGGCGTCTTCGAGGGGCTGCTGAACTCGCCGGGCACCCTGCAACTGCTCGCCGTCTGCCTGGTGTTCGGCGGCTTGGCGGCCGGCTACGACCTGCTCTTCGGGCGGACCGGGATGCTCTCCTTCGGGCACGCCCTCTATTTCGCCGCCGGGGTCTACGGCACCGCCATCCTCGTCACCCGCGGCGGGCTGCCACTGTGGCAGGCGGGGCTGCTCACCGTCACCGGCGGAACGATCCTGGCCGGGCTGCTCGGCGCGGTCGCGCTGCGTACCAGCGGGATCGCGTTCGCCATGGTCACGTTGGCTTTCGCCCAGGTCGGGGCGATCCTGGTGGCCCGGGACTTCGGCGGGCTCACCGGCGGCGAGGAGGGGCTGACGCTGGACGTCGCCGGGCTGCCGGCGGCGCTGATCGGGGTGGGGAACACGGTCAACCTCTACTGGCTGGCGTTGGCGTACCTAGCCCTGGTCGTGTTCGTGGTGCACCGGGTGAGCGGCTCGCCGACCGGGCGGGTGCTGGCCGGGCTGCGCGACGACGAGCGCCGCATCGGGGTGCTCGGGCTCGACCCGTATCGGTTCAAGCTGGTCGCGTTCACCCTGTCCGGCGGGCTCGCGGCGGCTGGCGGCGTGGTCTATTCGCTGCTGGTCGGCGCGTCTCCGCGCATCACCTCCTCCGAGCTGACCCTGTCGCTGCTGGTCATGGTGGTGCTCGGCGGCCCGGGCACCCGCTGGGGTCCGGTGCTCGGCGGCATCCTCTACATGTACCTGGACCACCGGCTGACCGCCTTCGGCAGCAGCGACGCGGTGAACAGCCTCCCGGCGTTCCTCAGCCGCCCGCTGTCCCAGCCCCTGTTCGTCCTCGGCACCGTTTTCATCCTGGCCGTCTACTTCTTCCCCGGCGGCCTAACGAGCCTCCGCTCCCGCCTGGCCCCCGTGCTGGGCGCCCTCCGCCGCCGATAATCAACATGGAAGGGCGGCGGCCCCCCGTGTGGCCGCCGCCTCTCGTCGTCGCTCAGCCGTTCAGCAGCTCGTACGCCAGGGCCGGCGCCTTCATCGCCGCGCTGCCGGTCGGCGCGGTGATCTTCGGAGCGCTGCCGAAGTCGGTGTACGTGACGACGTACCGGTACGCCTTGTGCTTGCCGACCGAGGGCATCTCCAGCACCAGCGAGGAAAGGTGATTGTCCGGCCCCACCAGCGCGGTGAACGGCACGTGCTTGCCGGCCTCACCGAGCGCTTCCGCTTCCCCTTCGTCCAACGCCTTGGCCGCGTTTCCGCTGGTCACGTCGATGAACCCGGTGTACTTGCCGGGCTCCTGCTGCTCGACCGAGGTGGCTGCCTCGATCAGCGGGCCGGCGTTGCCCTGGTCCGCGCCGTCGTAGCGCGGCACGCTGCCCTCGTCGGTCAGCTTTGACCGGTCCAGCGCCATCCACTTGTCGGGGAACTTCGGCAGGCCCGGCTGCCCGCTGAACTTCGCCTTCATCCACAGCTTGTCCTCGATCACCAGAAAGGACATCTTCGTGGTGATGCCGTCCTTGTCCGGGGGCATCGCCATGGTGATCTCGATGGCTTTCGATGCTGGGTCGATTCGTCCGCTCACGTCACTGGACGCGTCCTTGCCGGCGAACCTGAAGGCGCCGTCCGTCTCGCCCGGGACGGCGTCGAGGAGCGCCTCCCTGGGGGTGGCGGTCGGGCTGGCCACCGAGCCGCTTCCCGGCGTGGCGGCCGGTTCGCTCTTCAGCCCGCAACCCCCGACCAGGGTTGTGGCGGCCAGCGTGACGGCGACCGTCCCCACCATCCGTGAGAGGGTGCCGGCGCTGCCCGTTGCCTGTGTCATCGCACTTCTCTTTCTCGTTGCCTAACTCGGTCCGGGACCATGCTGGCGGCCGCAACGGCGGTTTGACTGCCGATATGCTGCCGTGCGACTGCCGCCGGCCGCCGTCGCCGGCCGAGAGGTGGGGTAGGAGCGGAAACTCGCATGTCAGAGGCGTTGCGCTTCGAGATCCTCGGTCCGCAGCGGGCCTGGTACGCCGACCGTCCACTCGACCTCGGCGCCGGCAAGCAGCGGTCGGTGCTCGCCGTGCTGCTGCTCTCCGCCGGCCGCCCGGTGCCGATCGGGCAGATCATCGAGGCGGTTTGGCCGGGTGAGTCCCCCGCCAACGGTCCCAACGTCGTACAGAAGTACGTCGCCGGCCTGCGCCGGGTGCTGGAACCCGAGCGGTCCCCGCGGACGCCGGGACAGGTGCTGACCCTCACCGACGCCGGATACCTGCTGCGGATCCGTCCGGAGGCGGTGGACGCGGTCCGCTTCGAACGCGGGGTGCACCTGGCCCGGCAGCAGCACTCGGCCGGGCGTACCGCCGAGGCGAAGGCAGAGCTGACGGCCGCCCTGGCGATGTGGCAGGGCGAACCGTTCACCGGGTTCGCCGGGCCGTTCTTCGAGGCCGCCCGACACCGGCTGGTGGAGCTGCGGGCCGTCGCACTGGAAACCCGCGTCGAGTTGACACTGGAGAGCGGCCGGCATCGCGAGCTGATCGGCGAACTTGTCGAGCTGGTGGCCGAGTTCCCGGTCCGGGAGCGGCTGCGGCACCAGCTCATGCTGGCGCTGTACCGCAGCGGGCGGCAGGCGGAGGCGCTCGCCGCGTACCGGGAGTTCGCCGACCTGCTCCGCGAGGAGCACGGCATCGAGCCGGGCGAGGCTCTGCAGGAGCTGCACGGGCGGATGCTGCGCTCGGATCCGACGCTGACCCCGGACGCGTCGTACAGCGGCCCGCCCGTCCTCGCGGCCGTCGGGCCGGATTCTGTCGTGACCGGCTCGGGCTCCCCGGTGGCGGCCCGGCCGCTGCCGGGGCGCGCAGCGCCTCCGTCGGCGTCCGCGCCGGCCGTGGCCCAGGCCGATAGTGGCTGGCCGGCCGCCACCGTTCCGCCCGGGCACCCTTCCAGCGCGTTCCAGCCCTCAGTCGGGCTGCCCCGGCAAGAAGCGCGGAGGTGGATCCGGACCACGGCGACCATCACCGGCACGGCGGCCACCCTGCTGTCGTTCGGCGCGCTCACCTGGGCGGTGGTCCTCGCGTACGCGTTGTGGCGTCGCAGTTGGCGGCTCGCGCTGGCCGGGATCGGCTACCTGCTGCTGTTCGCCAGCATGTTCGTCATCGCGATCAATGACGCATCGGTGGACGAGGATGCTTCCCTGGGCGTCGAAGGCGTGTACTGCCTCACCGCGATCGCGCTCTGTTGGCTCGTGGGCGCCGTCCACGTGGTGTTGCTCAATCCGGACCTGTGGTCGTTCCTGACCCGGCGGCACGGCGCCGGCCAGCAGCGCGCGGTGGAGCAACGGATGCGCCGGGAACAGGCGCGCTCCCTGCTCATGCACTTCCCGCTGGCCCGGTACGAGCTCCGCATCGGCCGTCCCGATCTGCCGCGCACCTTTGACGATGGCGGGCTGGTCGACGTGAACGGCGTCCCCGACCTCGTGCTGGCCGCGTTGCCGGGACTGACCGACGGGCAGCGCCAGCGGATCGTCATCGAGCGGTGGACGCGCGGGCCGTACACGTCCCTGGAAGACCTGGTCGCGCGCTGCCCGCTGCCGCCCGCGGCGGCGGACTGCCTCCGCGAGATCCTGCTCTTCCTGCCGTCCTCCGCGCCGCCCGTCCCGCCGTCGTGATCGTCGGCCGCCCCAGGACGCCTGGTAGAAATGCCGGATGAGTCAGGATCGGGTGGCCGTACGGGAACAGGCCGAGGCGGTGCTGCGGCGGCTGGCCGGCGAGCACGCCCGGCTCCGCGAGGACCAGTGGCGGGCGATCGAGGCGCTGGTGGTGGACCGGCGGCGGGTGCTCTGCGTACAGCGCACCGGCTGGGGCAAGTCGGCCGTCTACTTCGTGGCCACCGCGCTGCTGCGGGAGCGCGGGGAACACGGCCCGACCGTGATCGTCTCGCCGCTGCTGGCGTTGATGCGCAACCAGGTCGAGTCGGCCGCCCGGGCCGGCATCCGGGCCCGGACCATCAACTCGGCCAACCTCGACGAGTGGGACGAGATCACCGCCGAGATCCACGCCGGGGCGGTGGACGTGCTGCTGATCAGCCCGGAACGCCTCAACAACCCGGACTTCCGCGACGGCGTGCTGCCCAAGCTGGCCGCCACCACCGGGCTGCTGGTGGTGGACGAGGCGCACTGCGTCTCCGACTGGGGGCACGACTTCCGGCCGGACTACCGCCGGCTGCGTACCTTCCTCGCTGAGCTGCCCGAGCGGACCCCGGTGCTCGCCACCACGGCCACCGCCAACGCCCGGGTCACCCAGGACGTCGCCGAGCAGCTGGGTGACGCCCTGGTGCTGCGCGGGACCCTCGACCGGGAGTCGCTGCGGCTGGGCGTACTCGACCTGCCGAGCCCGGCCCACCGGCTGGCCTGGCTCGCCGACCACCTGGACCGGCTCCCCGGCTCCGGGATCATCTACACGCTGACCGTGGCGGCGGCCGGCGAGACGGCGGAGTTCCTGCGGGCGCGGGGCTGGTCGGTGGCCGCGTACACCGGGCAGGCCGAGGACGCCGACCGCCGCGCCGCCGAACAGGACCTGCTGGACAACAAGATCAAGGCGCTGGTCGCCACCAGCGCGCTCGGCATGGGCTTCGACAAGCCCGACCTCGGCTTCGTGGTGCACCTGGGCGCACCGCCCTCACCGATCGCCTACTACCAGCAGGTCGGCCGCGCCGGCCGGGCCGTCGAGCACGCCGAGGTGCTGCTGCTGCCCGGCGTCGAGGACGCGGCGATCTGGCGTTACTTCGCCTCGCTCGCCTTCCCACCCGAGGAGCAGGTCCGGGCGGTCCTCGCCGCCCTGCACACCGACCGGCCGATCTCCACGCAGGCCCTCGAACCGGTCGTCGACCTGCGCCGGGCCCGGCTGGAGCTGATGCTCAA
Organism: Micromonospora sp. NPDC006766; assembly: GCF_040636055.1. Lineage (NCBI taxonomy): Bacteria > Bacillati > Actinomycetota > Actinomycetes > Micromonosporales > Micromonosporaceae > Micromonospora > Micromonospora sp. NPDC006766. The sequence continues at coordinate 52,438 of NZ_JBEYIX010000029.1, forward strand.
GGTGCTCGACGTGGACGGCGCGGTCCGTCGGGTACGCGGCGGCTGGCTCGCCACCGGCGAGCCCTGGGTCTATGACGAGGCGCGCTTGCGGCGCGTCGCCCAGGCGCGCACCGCCGAGCAGCAGGCCATGCGCGAGTACGCGAGCACCCCCGGCTGCCGGATGCGCTACCTGCGGGAGTGCCTGGACGACACCGGGGCGGCCGACTGCGGCCGCTGCGACACCTGCGCCGAGGCGCTGTTCACCGCCGAGGTGTCCGGTGCCGCGCTCACCGCCGCGCAGGCCTTCCTCGGCCGCCCCGGCGTGCAGATCGCGCCCAAGAAGCTCTGGCCGACCGGCCTGGAGGCGGTCGGCGTACCCCTCAAGGGGCGCATCGCCCCGGCGGAGCAGGCGCTGCCCGGGCGGGCCGTGGGGCGCCTGTCCGACCTCGGCTGGGGTGGGCGGCTGCGCGGCCTGGTCGGCCCGGAGGCGGCGGACGCCCCGATCCCCGACGACGTCGCGGCGGCGGTCATCGAGGTGCTCAAGGCGTGGGCGCACGGCGACGACCCGTGGCCGCGCCGCCCCGTCGGCGTGGTCGCCGTCGCCTCCCGCACCCGCCCGACGCTGGTCGGCACGCTCGCCGAGCGGATCGCCACCGTGGGCCGGCTGCCGTTGCTCGGCCGGGTCGTCCCGATCGGACCCGCCGGGGCCGCCGGGCCGCGCGGCAACAGCGCCCAACGGGTACGCGCGCTGCACAACGCCTTCGCCGTGCCCGACGAGCTGGCCGACGCCCTGGCCGGGCTGGCCGGACCGGTGCTGCTCGTCGACGACCTGGTCGACTCCGGCTGGACCATGACGATGGCGGCCCGGCTGCTGCGCCGCGCCGGGGCGCCGGACGTGCTCCCGCTGGCCCTCGCCGTCGCCGGCTGAACCGTCGGCTTCACCTGGAAAAAAGTTCCCGGGCCGGCCGAACTGCGAGCGCCACCACCGTCACCGACCGTCGATGCGGCGGGGCCACGGCCGACGGTACGGTGGGCGCATGACCGAGGCGGAGCCGATCGGGGTGGACCGGAGCACGCTCCGGCTCGCCCTGATGGTGGGCGGGCTGGTGCTCGCCGTGCTGCTCGGGTTCGGGCTCGGCCGGCTGAATCCGCCACCGACCACCGCGTCCGGCGCCGTCCCGGTGACCGCGGCGCACACCCACCCGCCGGGCACCGCCCCCCACTCGCACGACGGGTCCACCGCCACGCAGGCCGGTGGTGCGGACGCCGCCGGCCTGTCGATCAGCTCGGGCGGCTACACGATCGCCCCGTCGACCGTGGAGTTCCCGGTCGGCCGGGCCGGTGAGCTGCGCTTCCAGATCAGGAACGAGCAGCGCCGGGCGGTCACCCGCTTCGCCGTCGTGCACGAGAAGCCGATGCACCTCATCGTGGTGCGCCGCGATCTCAGTGGCTACCAGCACCTGCACCCGACCATGGCGGCCGACGGCACCTGGTCGGTGCCGCTCACCCTGCCCGAGGCGGGCGTCTGGCGGGCGTACGCCGATTTCACCGCGGTCGCCGACGACGGCCAGCAGACCGCCGTGACGCTCGGCGTCGATCTGGCCGCGCCCGGCGGGTACGTGCCGCGACCGCTGCCGGCCGAGAGCACCGCCGCCACGCTCGACGGGTTCAACGTCGGCTACGAGGGCACGCCGAAGGCGGGCGAGATGGTGCCGGTGCGGTTCACGATCCGGGCCGGCGACGCCCCGGCGGCGTTGGAGCCCTACCTCGGCGCGTACGGCCACCTGGTCGCGCTGCGCGAGGGGGACCTCGGCTACCTGCACGTGCACCCCGGGCCGCAGGCCGAACCGGGCACCGTGACGTTCTGGATGATCGCGCCGGGAGCAGGTCGCTACCGGATGTTCCTGGACTTTCAGGTGGCCGGCGTGGTGCGTACCGCCGAGTTCACCGTGTCGGTGGCCTGAGCTGGTCAGCCGGCCCGGCGGATCGGCCGGCGGGCCAGGTAGCGGAGCAGGTCGCGGATGTGGTGCTTCTCCTCGGCGGGGACGCTCGGGTCGGCCAGCCGCTCCAGGATCACCCGGACGTCTGCCTCCACCGGGGTGTCGTCGGCGCGGCGGCGGGTGAGCGGGCCGGCGTCGGGGAGGCCGAGCGCGCGGAAGGCGGCCGCCACCGGCAGGTCGAGCGCTCCGCAGAAGCCGCGCACCTTGGCCAACTCGGGATAGTCCTGCCAGTCACCGGCCAGCCAGCGGAACACCGTGGAGCGACCCACCCCGGTGTGCGCGGCCAGGTCGGTCACCGTCCAGCCGCGCTTCTCACGGGCGTCGTCGATGGCCCGCCGCACGAAGCGCGCGAAGGCCATCTGCGGCGAAACCTCTGCCATCGCCCTGGGGCTTTTCCTTCCCGGCTGCGGCACCGGCCGGTGCTCGTATGAGCGTAGTACGGCCGCAGTCGGAAACAACTGACTGATCGGGCGGAAGGTTTCGTGGGCCGTCAGGCCGGCGGTGCTCCGGACAGCAGCGTCGCCAACCGGGGTGTCACCCCCCACTGGTCGACCAGTTCCCGGTACTCCGCCCGCTGGTCGTCGGCCGGCTCGCTTCCCGTCCGCCGGGCCCGGATCAGCAGGTTGCGCGGGGTGTGTCGGGAGTCGACGAACTCCACCACCTCGGCGCGGTAGCCGTGCAGCCGAAGCAGGCCGGCCCGCAGCGCGTCGGTCAGCACGTCGGCGAACCGCTCGCGCAGGATGCCCTGCCGGGTGAGCAGCCCGTGCGGTCCCGGTGCCGGTCGGGAGCGGAGCTGAGCCGCCACGTCGTGGTGGCAGCAGGGGGCGGCGAGCACCCAGCGGGCATCCCACCGGACGGCCCGGGCCAGCGCCTCGTCGGTGGCGGTGTCGCAGGCGTGCAACGCCAGCACCAGGTCGGGGGCCGGCTCGACCACCGCGTCGGCGATGGTGCCGGCTACGAAGCGCACCTGAGGAGCCCAGCCCAGCCGCTCGGCCAGCTCGGTGTTGCGCCGGCGCTGGTCCTCCCGGACGTCCACCCCGACCAGCTCCACGTCCAGGCCGCGCTGCGTCAGGTACCGGTACGCGGCGAAGGTCAGGTACGCGTTGCCGCAGCCCAGGTCGACCACGCGCAGCGGCCCGGCCAGGTCGGCCGGCAGGGTGGCCGCCAGCGCGCGTAGGAACGCGTCCACCTGGCGGCGCTTGGCGGCCGAGCCGCCGATCTCGTCGAACATCGGGTCGCCCGGGTCGAGCAGGTATTCCTTGGCCCGGTCGTGACCGCCCGGCTCGGGCGCCGGGCGGCTCGCCGCCGCCCGGTGCACCTGTGCCTCGCCCGACTTGGTCACTCGTAGCTGGAGCGTCGTGTCGGCCGTCTCCACGTGCCAGTTGCCGAACGGCTCGGCGAGCAGCGCGTCGACCGCCGCGCCGGCCTCGTCGCCCGGCGACACGTTCCTGATGTGGGGCCGGGCACCGTCGGAGGTGGAGATCTGCAGCCGGGGGCCGGCCTTGAGGGCGACCGGGCGTAGTTCGGCGCGGACCACCGAGGGGCGCTGACCGCGACGCCGACCCGCGGCGACCGCCCGGGTCAGGGTGGGGTCGAGCAGCAGCGCCCGCACCTCGGTGAGGGCGGCGTCGAGCGGTTCCGGCATGGCTCCTCTTCATACTCGGTGCGCCAGGCTTCTCGGCGTGTCGCGCCAGAGCGGACCGATGTCTTGGGAGCGGTATGCCGCACAGGCATACCGCTCTTAAAAACCGATACCCGGGTCGCCGGTGTCACGGAGATTCATTCCGCCCCACCGGCACCCTCTACGGGCTTTCGGTCACTCGGCGGTCGCCTCGGCCGGCGTACCCGCGCTCGAACCGCCACCGCCACGACGGCGCCGGCGGCGGCGCGGCCGGGGGGCCGCCTCGCCCTCGGCGACGGCCGGTTCGGTGCCACCCTCGGCGGAGATCGCCGCGGTGGGCTCGCCAGCCACCACGTCGCCACCCCGGCGTCGCCGGCGGCGCGGGGTACGGGTGCCTTCCTCGGCGCTCGCCTCGGCGGCGTCGCCCTCGGGCGTCGCGCCCGTCTCGCCACCGCGACCTCGACGGCGCTCGCGGCCCCGCCGCTCGCCGCCCCGCCGCTCACCGCGGTCGCCGCGCTCGCCACGCCGCGACCGGCCACCGCCGAGGTCCTCCTCGACCTCCGCCGACAGCCCGGCCCGGGTGCGCTCGGCGGTCGGCAGGGTGCCGGTGACGTCCCGGGAGATGTCCAGGTCGGTGTAGAGGTGCGCGGAGGTGTGGTACGTCTCGGGCGGCTCGGGCATGTCGAGCCCGAGGGTCTTGTCGATGATCCGCCAGCGCGGCATGTCGTCCCAGTCGACGAACGTCACCGCGACGCCGGTCGCCCCGGCCCGGCCGGTGCGACCGATCCGGTGGGTGTAGGTGTCCTGGTCCTCGGGGCAGTCGTAGTTGATCACGTGCGTCACGCCGGTGACGTCGATGCCCCGGGCGGCCACATCCGTGGCGACCAGCGTGTCGATCTTGCCGGCGCGGAACGCCCGCAGCGCCCGCTCCCGGGCACCCTGGCCCAGGTCGCCGTGGACGGCGGCCACCGCGAAGCCGCGGAAGTCGAGATCCTCGGCGACCCGGTCGGCGGCCCGCTTGGTGCGGGTGAAGATCATGGTCAGACCTCGCCCCTCCGCCTGGAGGATCCGCGCCACGATCTCGACCTTGTTCATCGAGTGGGTGCGATAGGCCAGCTGCTTGGTCTGCGGCGACGGGCCGGTCTCGGCGGTGTGCCCGGCATGAATGGTCATCGGCCGGCGCAGGAAGCGCCGGGACAGCGTGACGATCGGGTCCGGCATGGTCGCCGAGAAGAGCATGGTCTGCCGGTCTTCCGGCAGCATCGCCAGAATCTTCTCGACGTCGTCCAGGAAGCCCAGATCGAGCATCCGGTCGGCCTCGTCGAGCACCAGCGCGTGCACCCGGTCGAGCCGAAGCTGCTTCTGCTTGGCGAGGTCCAGCAGCCGGCCCGGGGTGCCGACCAGGATCTCGACGCCCTTGCGCAGCGCCTCGACCTGCGGCTCGTACGCCACCCCGCCGTAGATCGGCAGCACCCGGACGCCCCGGGTGCGGCCGGCGGTGTCGAGGTCCTTCGCGACCTGGAGGCCCAGTTCACGGGTGGGTACGACGACCAGCGCCTGCGGTCGGCCGTCGCCGCCCTCGGACGGGGCGAACACCCGCTCCAGCAGCGGGATGCCGAAGCCGAGGGTTTTGCCGGTGCCGGTGGGCGCCTGGCCGATCAGGTCGACGCCGCGCAGCGCGATCGGCAGCGCGTACTCCTGGATCGCGAACGCGTGGGTGATGCCGGCGGCCGCGAGTGCCTCGACGGTCTCCTGCCGGGCGCCGAGCGCGGCGAATGTGGGAGCCTCCGGACGGACCGGAGCGGTGGTGGCCAGCGACTGGCCTTCAATCTGCTCGCTCATATGGATTTGGGGGTGCCCTCTCGTGGTGCGCCCCTCATGTCCTCAGGGCGCGGTCGGTATGGCGCGGGCCACACGGTCGGGGGCAGCAAGCCGCAACGGACCGGGCCGCACGCGCGCCGGGGGCCGGACGCTGATCAACTCGGCTGATGTCCGGTGTTGATCTGATCGGTGCCCACGGCAACTGCTCCATACTACCTGAACCACCACTGGGGCGTCCTGATTCCGCTGCTGGGGCCTGGTGCCGCCGCGGCGGGTGCCCCCGCCACGGCGACCAGGCAGGAAATCAGCGGACGGTGAACCCGACCGCGCGGGGCGCGGCCTCCGCGATCTCGACGTAGGCGACCTTGCCGACCGGAACGATGATCCGTCGGCCCTTCTCGTCGGTCAGGGAGAGGGTGCCCTCGCCCTTGGCGACGGCGTCGGTCACGATTCGCTCGATCTCGGCCGGCGACTGCGCGCTCTCCAGGACCAGCTCCCGCGGCGCGTACTGCACGCCGATCTTGACCTCCACAGTGCCTCCTCAGCTGGGGCGAAAGAGCCGCCGTGAGAAGGTTATCCGATCTGCCGGGCCGACGCTCAGGCTGACTCACCTTGCAGCGGAAAGCTGGCGATGCCCCGCCAGGACAGGGCGGCGACCAGCGCCTCGGCCTCGGCCTTGGGCACCTGCCGGCCGCTGGCCAGCCAGAACTGGGCGGCCGTCTCGGCCGCCCCGACCAGGCCGGAGGCGAGCAGCTCGGCGTGCGCCCGGCTCACGCCGGTGTCCGAAATGATGGTGTCGGTGATCGCGGCGATACAGCCCTGCTCGACCCGCTCCACCCGCTGCCGGACGGCCGGCTCGTTGCGCAGGTCGGACTCGAAGACCAGCCGGAACGCCTCGCTCTCGTGGTCGACGAAGTCGAAGTATGCGCGCACCGAGGCGCTGACCCGCTCCTTGTTGTCGCTGGTGCCGCGCATCGCGTCGTGCACCTTCGCCACGATCGCGTCGCAGTGCGTGTCCAGCAGCGCCAGGTAGAGCTCCATCTTGCCGGGAAAGTGCTGGTAGAGCACGGGCTTGGAGACCCCCGCCCGCTCGGCGATGTCGTCCATCGCGGCGGCGTGGTAGCCGTGCGCGACGAACACCTCCTGAGCGGCGGCGAGCAGTTGCTTGCGCCGCGCCGAGCGGGGTAGACGGGTGGGCCGGCCGGCGGTTTGCGCACCGTTCCCCACAGCGGTCATGGGAACCTCCGAGTTTGATCGTACGAGCCGGCACGTTTCACCCGAACCGGTCGGGCTTGATGAACCCGTCGCGGAATTGGCCCGCCGCAGTAACTTATCGCCACTGTCACCACACGGTAGCCTCAGCGGGGGCGACCAAGGAGCGCACGGTGAGTGAATCAGGGCAACCCGGAGCCGCCACCCCGGGAGAGCAGGGCGACGGGACGGGTCAGCAGGACGACTTGGCCCGCACCGACAACGGGTGGGCGCCCCCCACGACCGGCTGGGCCCGGGGCACCGAGGCTCCCGGTGGCTGGGCACAGGGTGTGGAGGCTCCAGGCGGCTGGCATCGCCCCGAGGGCAACACCGGCTGGGGCGCCGCGTCGTCCCGCCACGGTGACCTGCCGGCCCCGCTACCGGGGCTGCCTGTCGAGGAGCCGTCCGGCCGGGTCAACGGCCGCCACGTCAACGGCGTGCCGCAGAGCGGCGAGGAGTCGCCCGTGACCCGCCCGGTACCGGTGAGTGCCCCGCCGTTGGACGAGCCGCGCCGCGATACCGATGGCGACCGGCTGGTCGTGCCGGCCCAGCGGCCGGCTCCGGCGATGGGACAGCCCGCGGCTGAGGCGGAAGTCGGGCCGACCCGGCAGTTGTCGGACGACCTGCCGCCGGCCGGCCGGCGTTGGGCCGACGCCGCTGCTCCGTCGTCCGCCCCGCCAGCCCCGCAGGTCCCGCCAGCCCCGCAGGTGCCGCCGGTCGGTGCCGCCGCCTCCGGCTTCGAGATGCCGCCCGGCCTGCATGCCCCGACCGCCGAGCGGGCCGCCGCCGAGCCGCCGGACCGGTCCGCCCCGAGTTGGAACCCGCCGAGTTGGGACGGTGGCTGGGCTCCGCGCTGGGCGGTCGAGGACGAGTCCGCCGGACGCCGCGCCGCCGAGGGCGAGGCCGTCGGCCGGCGGGCGCACGAGGACGAGCCGGCGGGTCGCCGCGCCCATGCGGAGCACATCGCAGAGTGGGCACCGGAGCCGGCACGGCCGTACGAGGCGCCCCGGGCCGAGGCCGAGCCGTACCCGGCGTACGAGCCGACGGCGCGGGAGAACCGCGAGCGGCCCCGTTGGGCCGGGCCGCCCGTGCCGGTGACCCCGTTCAGCGCGCCGCCGCACGCCGCGCCGACCAGCGCCCCGCCCGGCCCACCGCCGACCCCCGTCGGTCCCGCCGCCACCGGTGGGCCGGCCCGCCTCGATCGTGCTGCCGCACCCCCGACGAGCGCACCGCCCTATGCCGCCCGCCGGGCCGCCCCCGAACCGGTGCCACCGGCTGGGCCGGTCGCCGACGCCCAGCCGACGGAGCCCGCGCCGGCGGTGCTGCCGCAGCGCGTCCCCGCCGAACCGGACGTGCCCGTCGTGCCGGATCCGCCCGCCGGAGAAGTGTCCGCCGAGACCCCGGAGCTCGCTCGCATCGCCACCCACCTGCGTCGGGACGACGAGCCGGCGCCGCTGCGCGAGCGGCCCGAAGGCTTCGACGTCAACGCGATCCTCGACGCCGTCCGGGAGGTCGCCGGCGTGCGGGATGCCGCCCTGCGCCGTACCCCGGCCGGAGCGCACAGCCTCCGGCTCGACCTCGCCGACGGCGCTGATCCGGCCGAGGTGAGCCGGGTGGTGGCCCGGCTGCTCCAGGAACGGATGGGGCTGGCCGCCGCCCCGCAGAACCTGCCCGGCGCTCCGGCCGCCCCGCCGCCCCCGGTCCGCCGCCGCTCGGCGCCGTCGCCGGCCGAGCGCCCCGGCGAACCGACCGCGGCACCCGAGGTGACGGAGCCGGTCGGCGAGCCGCCGCGCCGGCTCCGGCAGACGGCTGTCCACCGCGGTCGGGCGGTCGTGGAGGAGTCCTCGCTCGCCACCGCTCCGGTCGGCGGCACGGCCACCGGCGGCACGGCCACGGGCAGCCCGGCCACCGTCGGCACGTCGTACTCCGGCGGGCAGATGACCACGACGGAGACCGCCCCCTCCCGGCCGCTGGACACCGGCGGAGTGCCGGGGCCGCGGGTGGTGATCGACCACGTCCAGGTGAGCACCTTCGGGCTCGACGCCACCGTGGAGGTACGCCTGATCGCTGGCGATCGGACGGCGGAGGGCCACTCCACCGGGCCGGCGGTCGACGGCTACGTGCTACGGCTCTGCGCGGTAGCCGCCGCGGCGGCGGTGGACGAGTTGCTCGGCGGGGAGGCTCCGGTCGGGGAACGGGGGCGGTGCTTTGTCGAGCACGCCGCCGTGGTGCCGTTCGGCAACTGCGAGGTGGCCGCCGTGGTGCTGCTGCTGGTGTGCGACGGCTGGGTCGAGCAGTTGGCCGGTTCGGCCCTGGTCGCCGGCGATCCCCGGCAGGCGGTGGTCCGGGCGACCCTGGCCGCGGTGAACCGTCGGCTGGAGGCGCTGCTCGCCTGAGCTCGTTCGCCGGCATGGCGGAGAGCGTGACCCACCCGCGACATGGCAGGCTGACCGGGATGCCCGTCTCTGCCTACCCGCCTCGCGCTGCCGCCCGGCCCGGTCCCGTCCGCGACCGTCGTCGGGCCGGGCGCCGATGGCAGACGGTGATCGTGGTGGTCGCGTTCCTGCTCGCCGCCGTAATCGCCATCTTCGCGACGGTTCAGCGGCCGTTGACGACCGCGGGAATGCTGGCCGACGACGAGCCGGCGGTGCAACATCCGGTGCCGTCGAGCGCCCTGCCGCCGTCGTCCGCCTCGGAGCGTCCGTCCGCGTCGGAGCGCCCGTCGCCGAACGCGACCCCGTCCGCGCCGGTGCTGAGCCTGCCCGGCCGGGTGCCGGCCCACGGCCGGGGCGCCTTCACCTACGACGAGCGGCCGGGTGAGGTGCTCGGCCGGGCCGGGGTGCTGCGCCGGTTCCGGGTGGCGGTGGAGAACGGTTCCGGTGAGGACGTCGACGCCTTCGGCGACGCGGTGCAGCGGGCGCTGGCCGGGCCGGGGAGCTGGGTGGACAGCGGCCAGCTGCGGTTGCAGCGGGTCGCCCCGGGTGACCGGTACGACTTCACGATCTATCTGGCCACCCGGGACACCGCCGGCCAACTGTGTCTGGGCGGCGGGGTCGACATCCGGATCGGCGGGGTGCCGTACACCTCCTGCCGGGTGCCGGGCAAGGTGGTCGTCAACCTGGACCGGTGGCGGACCTCGGTGCCGCACCTGATCGCCGCGAAGCTGCCGCTGGACACGTACCGGCTCTACGTGGTCAATCACGAGGTCGGGCACCAGTTGGGGCACGGGCACGAGAGGTGCCCCGGGGCGGGGAAGCCAGCGCCGGTGATGCAGCAGCAGACCCTCTTCCTCGACGGCTGCCGGCCGAACCCGTGGCCGTACCTCAACGGCAGGCGGTACGCGGGCCCGCCGGTGTGAGAGACCTGATCGTGGCGATGAGAAGTATTTCGCGGGAGAAGCGGCAAAAGCGGTAAAATGCCCGAATTGCATGGCACGCTGGTGTCATGGCCTCGTCGTCCCCTTCCGCCGCGCCGGTCCGTCCCTCGCTGCGCCGGATGCGCCGCCGTCGCCGGCGTACGCTCCTGCTCCTGCTCACCGCGCTGGCGGTGGTGGGTGCCGCGACCGGCCTGGCCGACCTGGTCCACCGGCCCCCCGCTGCGCCGCCGGTGGCGGCCGGCGGCCCGCTGGCCCATGGTGCCGGTGCCGGCGCACCGGTGCAGCCCAGCGGGTACCCGACCGAGGGCTCCGGGCGGTTCGCCACGGCCGACGGCCGCTCCCCGGTACGCGGGTACGACGGACCGCTGCGCCGCTACCGGATCGAGGTGGAGCGGGACGCCGGGCAGGACGCCGACGAGTTCGCCGCCACGGTCGACGCGGTGCTCGCCGACCCGCGCAGCTGGATCGCCTCCGGTGAGCTGCGGGTGCAGCGGGTGACCGAGGCGGCCGACGCCGACTTCACGATCTACCTGGCCACCCCGGTCACTTCAGAACGGATGTGCGCCGAAGGTGGTCTGACCACCGAGCGGTACACCTCCTGCCGACTGCCCGGCAAAGTGATCATCAACCTGGGGCGCTGGATGGACGCCGTGCCGGACTACGGCGCCCCGCTGGACGTCTACCGGACGTACGTCATCAACCACGAGGTCGGGCACGAGTTCGGCGCGCAGCACCAGGCCTGCCCGGGGCCGGGCGAGCCGGCGCCGGTGATGCAACAGCAGACGTACGGGCTGGACGGCTGCGTCGCGAACGCCTGGCCGTATCTCGACGGAATCCGCTACGAGGGCCAGCCGACCGATGGAGTCTGAGTTATTCCCGGTCCCGCAGTTCGGGTTGGGTGGCCCTCGTCATGGCCGATCCCGGCTGTGACGAGCGACAATGGCCCGGTCCCACCGCCGATCCCGGGGAGTCCACCGTGTCGTTGCCCCCGCTCGTCGAGCCCGCCGCCGAGCTGACCGTAGACGAGATCCGTCGCTACTCGCGCCACCTCATCATCCCCGACGTCGGGGTGACCGGCCAGAAGCGGTTGAAGAACGCCCGGGTGCTCTGCGTCGGTGCCGGCGGCCTCGGCTCGCCGGCCCTGCTCTACCTCGCCGCCGCCGGCGTCGGCACCCTTGGCATCATCGACTTCGACACCGTCGACGAGTCCAACCTCCAGCGCCAGGTGATCCACGGCGTCTCCGACGTGGGCCGGTCCAAGGCCGAGTCGGCCGCCGCGTCGATCCGCGAGATCAACCCGCTGGTCCAGGTCGAGATCCACAACATCGCTCTGGACCGGGAGAACGTCCGGGAGATCTTCGCCCAGTACGACCTGATCGTTGACGGCACCGACAACTTCGCCACCCGCTACCTGGTCAACGACGCGGCCGTGCTGCTCGGCAAGCCGTACGTCTGGGGTTCGATCTACCGGTTCGACGGCCAGGCGTCGGTGTTCTGGGCCGAGCACGGCCCCTGCTACCGCTGTCTCTACCCGGAACCGCCCCCGCCGGGCATGGTGCCGTCCTGCGCCGAGGGTGGCGTGCTGGGCGTGCTCTGCGCGTCCGTCGGGTCGATTCAGGTCACCGAGGCCATCAAGCTGCTCACCGGCACCGGCGAGCCGCTGGTCGGCCGGCTGATGGTCTACGACGCCCTGGAGATGAGCTACCGCAAGATCAAGGTCCGCAAGGACCCGAACTGCGTGCTCTGCGGCGAGAACCCGACGCTCACCGACCTGCTGGAAGACTACGACGACTTCTGTGGCGCGGTCTCCGTGGAGGCGCAGGAGGCGGCGGTCGACTCGACCATCACCGCGTTGGAGCTCAAGGAGTGGCAGGACGCCGGCAAGGACGTCTTCCTGGTCGACGTCCGCGAGCCCGCCGAGTACGAGATCGTCCGGATCCCCGGCGCGACGCTGATCCCCAAGGGCGACATCATCTCCGGCGAGGCGCTCGCGAAGCTGCCGCAGGACCGGCAGATCGTGCTGCACTGCAAGTCCGGCGTCCGGTCCGCCGAGGCGCTCGCCGCGCTGAAGGCGGCCGGCTTCTCCGACGCCGTGCACGTCCAGGGCGGCGTGCTCTCCTGGATCAAGCAGATCGACCCGTCGCTGCCCGCGTACTGAGTCGTCGCCGCCGAAGGCCCTCCCGGTTGCCCGGGAGGGCCTTCGCGTACCGCCGGTGGGCCGGTTCACCCCTGGCCGAGCTACTGAGGCGTGATCATGTTTCCGCAGATAGCGTCTGGGGCGTGGTCGATCTGGACGCCGCTATCGGCTTCGTCGTGGCGCACGGGGACGCGGTTGAGCGTGCCCGGCTCTCCCGGCTGCGTACCGGTGCCCCGGTGCCGGCCGACCTGCTCGACGCGGCCGAGGCCGGGCAGGCGCCCGGCGGCGGCTGGCCCGCCGTGCTGGACGGTGAGGTCGCCTCCGTCGACGCGACCTGTTTCCGCCTGGCCGAGCTGGACGACCTCGGCGGGCTGAGCCGGCCGGCCGCCCGGCACGCCCTGGACTGGCTGTCCGCCCGGCAGTTGTCCGACGGCGGCTGGGACGAAGACCCGTCGCTGGCCGGGTTCGCCCCCGAGTGGGCCACTCCGGGCGACCCGGAGGCACGTCTCTACCTGACCGCCAACGCCGGGTTCTGGCTCACCGTGGCCGGGCTGGACGCCCGCGCCGCCGGGCCGCTCGATTCCCGGGTCGGCGGGGCGTACGCCGGGGTGGTGCAGGCGGCGGCGCAGACGCTCGCCGCGCAGCTCGCCCCGGACGGGAGCTGGCCGTCCTTCCTGCCCGCCGGCTGGTTGGCCGCGGCCGTGCTGCACCGCCAGCAGATGTACCACGAGTCGGCCCGGATCCAGGCGGTGCTGGCCGACCGGATCCCGCAGATGTCCCCGGCCGACGTGGCCTGGCTCGCCGCCACCCTGAACCGGGTCGAGGTGGGCGAGGAGCAGTGGCTGCTGGTCTCGGCGCGCAAGCGGCTCGCCGAGACCCAGCGCAGCGACGGCGGCTGGGACAGCGACGACGGTCACCAGTTCGACGTGCACACCACGCTGCGGGCGATCCGTGCCTGTCTTCCCGCCGACCCGGCGCCCCGCGCCGCTACCGCAGGTGCCCGTCCCCGGTGACCACGTACTTCGTGCTGGTCAGCTCGGGCAGCCCCATCGGGCCGCGGGCGTGCAGCTTCTGGGTGGAGATGCCGATCTCCGCGCCGAAGCCGAACTCGCCGCCGTCGGTGAACCGGGTGGAGGCGTTCACCATGACCGCCGCCGCGTCCACCCGGGCCACGAACTCCCTGGCCGCCGGCTGGGAGTCGGTGACGATCGCCTCGGTGTGGCCGGTGCCGTACCGCCGGATGTGCGCGACCGCCGCGTCGAGCGAGTCGACCACGGCGACCGAGATGTCGGCCGACAGGTATTCGGTGGCGAAGTCCTCCTCGGTGGCCGGGACCACCGCGTCGGAGTGGACCGCGACCTCCGGGGAGCCGTGCACGGTGACCCCGGCGTCGGCGAAGGCAGCCAGCGCCGCGGGCAGGAAGGCGTCCGCGACGTCCCGGTGAACCAGCAGCGACTCGGCCGTGTTGCAGGTGGACAGGCGCTGGGTCTTGGCGTTCACAGCGATCGCGACGGCCTTCGCGACGTCGGCCGCGGCGTCCACGTAGACGTGGCAGTTGCCCACCCCGGTCTCGATCACCGGCACGGTCGACTCCTCGACCACGGCCCGGATCAGCGACGCGCCGCCGCGCGGAATCAGCACGTCGACCAGGCCCCGGGCGCGCATCAGCTCCTTGACCGAGTCACGTGAGGCGGAGTCGAGCAGCTGCACCGCGTCCGCCGGCAGGCCGGACTCGACGACCGCGTCGCGGAGCACGGCGACCAGGGCGGCGTTGGAGTGTGCCGCGGAGGAGGAGCCACGCAGCAGCGCCGCGTTGCCGGACTTGAGGCAGATCCCGGCCGCATCCACGGTGACGTTCGGCCGGGCCTCATAGATGATGCCGACCACCCCGAACGGCACCCGGACCTGGCGCAGCTCCAAGCCGTTGGGCAGGGTCGAGCCGCGTACCACCTCGCCGACCGGGTCGGGCAGCGCGGCCATCTGGCGCAGCGCGTCGGCGATGCCGGCCACCCGGCCCTCGTCGAGGGCCAGCCGGTCCAGCACGGCCGGGGTCAGCCCGGCCGTGCGCCCGGCCGCCAGGTCCGCCTCGTTCGCGGCCAGGATCTCCGGGGTACGCGCCACCAACGCGCCCGCCATCGCGCGCAGCGCGGCGTCCTTGACGGTACGCGTCGTGACGGCCAGCGCCTCCGCCGCGTCCCGTGCCCGCCGGGCCTGCTCGACCACGCTCATCCTGCACTCCTCCAGTGTTAGGAGGGGCCCCCTGTACAACGCCAGGCGTTAAGAAGGGGCCCCTGCTTACAGCAGTACGAGGTCGTCGCGGTGGACGACCTCTCGTTCGTAGGCCGGGCCGAGGGCCGCGGCGAGTTCCGTGGTGGAGCGGCCGAGCAACCCGGGCAGCTCCACCGCGTCGTAGTTCACCAGCCCCCGGGCGACCGGCGCGCCCTCGGCGTCCACCAGGTCCACCGGGTCGCCGGCGGTGAACGCGCCGTCCACCGCGGTGATCCCGGCCGGGAGCAGTGACTTGCGTCGACCCACCACCGCCTGCACCGCACCCGGGTCGAGGTGCAGCCGACCCCGGGGCGCGGTGGCGTGCGCCAGCCAGAACAGCCGGGCGGCCGGGCGGCGGCTGCTCGGGTGGAAGAAGGTGCCGACCGGTTCGCCGTGCAGCGCCTCGTCGGCCAGCGGCGCGGCGGTCAACACCACCGGGATGCCGAAGCCGGTGGCGATCCGGGCCGCCTCGACCTTGGTGACCATGCCACCGGTGCCCACCCCGGCCCGGCCGGCACCGCCGACGTCGACGCCGGCCAGGTCGCCCTCGCCGTGCACCTCGGTGATCCGGGTGCTGCCCGGGCGGGCCGGGTCACCGGTCCAGAGCGCGTCCACGTCCGACAACAGCACCAGCAGGTCGGCGTCGACCAGCGCGGCGGCCAGCGCGGCCAGCCGGTCGTTGTCGCCGAACCGGATCTCCTGGGTGGCCACCGTGTCGTTCTCGTTGACGATCGGCACCGCCCGCAGGTCGAGCAGCTTGCGCAGGGTGCGGTAGGCGTTGCGGTAGTGCGCCCGCCGGGTCACATCGTCGACGGTGAGCAGCACCTGGCCGACGGTCAGCCCGTGCCGGGCGAAGCTGGCCGCGTACCGGCCGATCAGCAGGCCCTGCCCGACGCTGGCCGCGGCCTGCTGGGTGGCCAGGTCGCGCGGGCGGCGGGCCAGCCCGAGCGGGGCGAGGCCGGCGGCGATCGCGCCGGAGGAGACGAGCACCACCTCGCGCCCCTCGGCGGCCAGCCCGCCGAGCGTGTCGACGAGCGCGTCGACGCGGGCGTCGTCCAGGCCGCCCGCGGCGGTGGTCAGCGAGGAGGAGCCGATCTTGACGACGATCCGGCGGGCCGAGGTGACTGCTTCGCGCACCCGACCATTCTGCGCGCTGTGGTTCGTCGGACCTTGGTGCGTTCCCATATCGTGACGGCTCGTGACACCTGACGAGTACGTCGAGGCGGTGCTCGACCTGGTCGAGCGGATCCCGCCGGGCCGGGTGATGTCGTACGGGGCGGTCGCCGACGCGCTCGCCGAGCGCTCGGGGCGGGCCTCGGCCCGGCTGGTCGGCTCGATCATGGCCCGGTACGGCGGCGCCGTGCCCTGGCACCGGGTGGTGAACTCGGCCGGGCGGCTGCCACCCGGGCACGAGGTGGAGGCGCGGACCCGCCTGCGCGCCGAAGCCTGCCCGCTCCGTGCATCCGGGGTGGACATGGCGGCGGCGGCCTGGTCACCGGAGCAGGGATACGACCCGTGACCTGCCCGCCGGCCCTGAGCCCGATGGTGGGGCGCCGCTGACGAAGCGTCGCCCGGCCTTCAGCATCGCGATGGTCTCGTTGCCGGTCGGCGGGATGATCACGCGCATCGCCTGCGGC